>DATFUG010000330.1:0-10157 GCA_035261025.1 Steroidobacteraceae bacterium
CCGGTCGTAGCGATGTGGCACTTCTTCGGGATATTCGACGACTTCGTAGATGAAGTCGCCGAGATGCAGCACGAAGCACA
Organism: Steroidobacteraceae bacterium; assembly: GCA_035261025.1. GTDB lineage: Bacteria > Pseudomonadota > Gammaproteobacteria > Steroidobacterales > Steroidobacteraceae > FEN-1191. The sequence continues at coordinate 81 of DATFUG010000330.1, forward strand.
ATTGCTGGTCAGGCGGCGCCCGCTCGTCCTCCCAGATCATCCGCCGATAGGCGTTCTGCGCCCCCTCGTTGACACTTTGGCACGACACGAATGCAAATCGCTTGCTACTGGTATCGCCGACAAGCGGCGCGGTGATCGTCCGTCCAACGCGGCTCCCAGCGCCCGCCTCGTCGACAAAACGATACCAATATATGTGGCTGGGCTTCAGTCCACCGACCAAAACCCGCGTTGTCCAGTCCGCAACGTCGGACACCCCGGTATGGGAAGTCGCAACGACCCGTTTGAAGGCTGCATCATCGGCGACCTCAACCCACAATGTCGCACTGTGTCGGCCATCCTCATACGGTCGGCGAGTCCAAAGGATTACGCTAGTGGAGTCCGGATCGCCCGACGCAACGCCGTCCGGATAGAGGTCGCGACGCTCCGTCCAGCGCTGCCGCGAGGCCACTCCTATGGGACGTGCCCATGCGGCGGTCGCGCCCATCGCCGCAGCGGAGAGCATGAAGGCACGGCGACCGATCTGTCGTGTTGAGTTCTTCGGCATGATGAAGTGACCCTCAGGCTTCCGAGTGTTTAACATGGCCGGGAGTTTCTTTGCAAGGCGCACCCAGCGGCTCTCCATGAGTCAACCAAAGATTCGAGATATCATGCGGCGTCGTCTGGTAGAGAGTCATGCTGTTCACCAAAGCGATCGCGAGATGGTCAATCGAACCAAATCGGTATCCGCGACCCCGGCCTTACGGCATGAGCAGCAGAGAAGTGAGCGGTCACCACACCTTTCGTGGCGAGGCGCAATGGCAAAACGGGCTGAGAGTTCCAGCGACGGCGAACGACAACGGAGACGGCCAGCCGGCGATCGAACGACGGTCGAGTCTCTGCCAGCTCGTTATCCTCTTCTCTGAATACACGTTGGAGAGGTTCTGTTGCATTGGCGGAGGCCTGACGAGACGGATGGCGGTACACGCCTGTTTACGTTCTAGATTTCAAACCGCTGCCTCGCCTTTCTTGGGGTTTCCTCTGTTCCGCATCTTAGGGAACATCTACCTCGACAAAGAAGCCTGGGTTTGGAACGGCGAATGCATTCTTCTAGCCGCCGGTGTAATTCAGGAATGCCGCTGTAGTAAGTTGGTCTTTCATCCACTAGACCGAGACTTGCGCGGGAATTTGCGGCGGATTGAGGCATCTTCACGACCAGCGAGTGGGGCAACGTGTTCGGTGATTTCGTCGTTCCCACCGCCATCCTGGATCGACTCCTGCATCACAGCGACGTCGTAACGATCCGCGGTGACAGCTACCGACTGCGTGAGAAGCGAAAATCCGGATTACCACGACCGACCAGCTCCGCCGCTACTGTCAATTAATCAGGGGGTCAGAAATCAATGTCGTTAGGGGATCAGTTTCGGGAGTCGGTTGACAGGTTCCGCACCCAGGGGGCCTGAGCCTCCGCTGGGTGCCATCGCGCAATCCGGCTCAGTCATCATGGAGGAACGGTGCCTGCTCCAGGACGTAGCGGGCGACATCGCGACCCTGCTGCAGCCCCACGGCGCAGGCGCGGCGGAAATGAATTCCGACCAACATGCGCGAGAACGCGTTCTCGCGCGCAGCATCGTTCACGCTGTCGTAGGAACGCGTCAGTGTGGCATCCGGACCCGCGGCGGACGCAGTGGTCGAGGTGTGTTGAAACGGACGGTTAGGGCCAACCAGGGCGTCCAGCACTTCTGCCGCGGCGGCGCCCGCCGCTGCATGCCCTGACGGGTAGTCGGGGACCGGCGGGGTAATGAACGTGGGCTCCCAGTTCGGATCTTGGACGGTCAGCGGATTGCCGTCGGTGTCGGCCGCGCGGATGGCCGTCAGCGGTCGCCAGAAGTTGTAGTAGAACTTGGATTCGAGCGTGGTTGAAATGGCGTCAGACATCGCCGCGTTCAGCGCCGCATACAGTCGTGCGTGCTGCATCAGTGACAGGCCGCCCGAGATCTTGCGCGCGATCCGATTCCAGGCGAATGAGCCATTCTCGAACCAGAAAAACGCGATCGCAGTCTGATCGGGGCTGCGCGCGGAAACACCGGCCTTGCCTAGAGCCGCGATCTCGTTGACATCCATGGCGTACTCGAGGCTCTTCAACGAGGAGTACGGGCGCGGCGCACGGAACTGCGCCGAGGAGCGCACGCCAAAGGTGCTCAGCGCACCCCAGCCGGCAGCGGAGACGAAGTTTGTCGGTGGAGTGGGCTGGTAGTCGCCGGGCTTGGTGCCCGGTGTATACGGCGCGTTCAGCGCCGCGAGCACGTCTTCGCTGGCGCGGCTCGCGAGCATCGCGGCTGCGGCGGCCTGGCCCACGGCGATGCCGCGAGTCTTGGCGGTGCCGTCTGGAATCGCCGCGAGCTCCGCCGTGTAGACGCTGTCGAAGGGCGTGTTCGGACCGACAAATATGCCGAACTCGACCACCAGTACGTCATGAGCCGCCGCCGCGACGGCGGCGTCGACACTGGTGGAACCCGCACTGTACGGGCGCGTCACCGACTTCACGGCGTTGAGCATCGCGATGTGCGCCATCGCATAGGCACGCATCTCGACGAACGGTGGTAGAGCAAAGAGCGGCAGGCCCGCCGAGAAATCGGTCATGGCGATATTCCAACGCTCGATGCTATCGGGGCTTCCAGTCGCGAAGGCGCGCACTGGCATGAGCAGGGCGAGGCCAATCAGTACGGCGGAAAAGAAGGCGGTGATCTGGAATGGACTACGTTTGATATTCATGTCGTTTTCCTTTTGTCCTGAGAGGTGAAGTGCATTCAGCGGGTCGCCAGGAAGTCCGGTCAGTGACCGGCGACGAGCGGGAAATCAGCGTGTGGACCAAGTCGCCCCCTCGTTGCATCAACGCCCCACTCGACGACGCCGGCGGTCGGCGACCCATGGCCGCTCTCACTTTGCCGCCACCCGCGCGGCCACATCGATGCCGCGTGCTGTGGCTTGCCTAAGCGAATGCGTCTCCAGATAGGCCTGCACAAGCAGCGGCATGTGGGCGGAACGGATCGCCTCACTAAGCGCCTTTTCAGAGCAAACATCCGGGTCCGGGGTGGGTTCCAGGCCGACCCGGTTGGCGCGGGTGCAGACGATCCAGGCAGCGCTCTTCAGCCGGGAATACAACTCGCGCGCTCCGGCAGGCGTACTGAGATCGAGTCCCTGAGTGCTCACCTGACGGGCGACGGTTACTTCGTGCCCCTGGGCCCTAACATCGCCTGCATAAAATGTGCACGCGACGATGATCGTGCCAAGCACGGACCAGGCATTAATGACGACAGTTTTGGTGTACATGTGAAAGTCCTTATGAATCGGCTAACAATGGTTCCGTTCAATGCCAACGGGCGTCATTAGGCCAAGGCGTCGCAATCAGCGCTCAGGTTTGCGACGAGCGGGCGCTTTTCGAGCACGAAACCCTTCAATGTGGGCACGAATTGACCGCGGCGCATCGGAACTCTATGGCGCGGCAGTTCGCGCGCACGGCGCGGGTCTTGCTCTGCACCGCGTTTTCGTTGAGAGTGCTGCGAGAAGGCAAGCGCAACGTGGTCAATGCATGTTGTCAATCATTCCCGCAGAGCTGGATGTGACGCCGAGCGCGTTGGCGGTGCCAACGAGGGGCACTCGGTTGGTTGCTGCTTTATGTCTCAGCGTCGCGATAGCGTTTGCGTTGTCGCTCCAGTATCTCGCGCAGCCTTTTGTTTGGCGCAATTGGCCGGCGGAGGAAGTGCTGGAGGGCTGGCTGGTTATTTTTCGCGATCGCCTGATCGTGACGGTGCTTATGGCCGCCGCCATCACTGTAACGGCGCTGGTGCGTACCGAATCGCTGCAACTACGGGCGATACTGTTGGCCGTTGGAGTGGTGATCGGCGCGGTAAGCGGCGAATTGCTTGTCCGCCGGTTATACGGCCAATTTGACGGCGGCGGCTCCCTGACAGCGCACGCATTGCGTTGGAGTGCGGTCGCACTGGCCGTATCCGCAATGTTTTATCTGTGGCGCATGTCCTTCGACGCAAATGAGCAATTGCGCAACGATACATTGCGCCGCTTGAACATCGAACATCAGCTGACTAATACGCGGCTGGCTGCGCTCAGGAGCCAGATTGAACCTCACTTCCTGTTCAATACCCTGGCGACACTGCGCTGGCTGCAGCGTACCAAGCCCGAGGCCGGCGCGCGCCTGCTCGCGAACTTTATCGACTACCTGCGCCGCATAGGGCCGATGCTCGAGTGCACCGAGGTAGCGCTCGGGGATGAGATTGACCTGATGCGAGCGTATCTTGAGGTTGTCGAAATGCGCATGGGCGAGCGCCTGCACGTCGCAATCGACGTCCCGTCGAACTTGCGGCGCGCTCGAGTCCCGCCGCTGGCGCTGGCGACGTTGGTTGAGAATGCGGTCAAGCACGGCATAGCACGCGCGCAGTACGGCGGTGAAATCGCCATTCTCGCGCGCGAAGTCGCGCATCAGCTTGTTCTTAGTGTCACCGACACCGGGGTGGGCTTTAATCCAGGCTCCGGCGGCGGCACAGGAATCGGCCTCAACAATGTGTGTTCACGCCTATCGACATTGTATGGCGCCCTCGGATCATTGCGGGTCGAGGCCAACACACCGACGGGCGTGCGCGCGACGCTGAGGTTGCCATGTAACCTGGTGCCGTCCCAATGAGCGGCGAGCCGGGCAGGCGCTGGCGGCGGATTCTCGTCTGGGGTACGGCCTGGGGCATTGCCATTACAGTCGTCGAACAACTGGATTTTACACCCAGTGAGGCCTGGGCCACGGTAAGCATGCTGTCCTGGTGGCTGACCGATTGGCTGACTCCCCTGTGGTGCCTGGTGGGGTGCATCTTTGTGTGGGTGGCTGATCGCGCCGCGCGCCAGCACCAGATTCGCGGCTCACTGCTCGGGTGGCTGACGGTCGCAGTGATTTCAGCCATCGTGCAGCCATTCCTCGGCAACCGCGTGCCGACGTGGATTCGCGAATTCCTGCCGGACGCAGCTGCGTTGACAACGCACGGGGCCGTGCACATGCCGCCTCATCGGCTCACGATGGCGCTCACGGTATACAACCTGTGGATCAATCTGTTTTACGGCGGCCTGCTGATGATGGCCTACTCATTGACTTTACGACGCGAGCGCATGCGCTCGCTGTTGCACGCGAATGCGGTCGCTCGCAATCGTACCCAGGCAATCCTTGATGAGGCCCGACTCCAGGCATTGCAAAGACAAGTGGATCCCGCTCTGTTACTGAGCTCGATGGGTGAACTGGAAAAGCGCTACCGCAATGAGCCTGACGGGGCTGAGCGCCTATTGGAAACGTTAGTTGAGTTTCTGCGCTGCGCGATGCCTGGTCTGCGCGAACCCGTATCTACGGTAGACACGGAATTGCGGTTGGCGCGCGCTTATGGGAGATTGCAGGAAGAACGTGGTTCGACCTCGGCCTGGTGTATCGAAGAATTGCAACACGGAACTTTGCACGTGCAGTTTCCAAGCCTGTTGATGCTGCCCCTCCTGGCGCTGGGAGCCCATGGCTCGAACCCACTGTTGACAACCCAGGCTGCCAATGGCCGCATCACACTGACCCTGAGTGGTCTTCGCGAAGTTTCTCTTGAGTTCGTGCAACATCTGCGGGCTCGCTTACAAAGCGTGTACGGCGAGGCTTTCGCCGTCACACGAGATCCATCGACAAAGACCGCGCTGGAGATAACGTTGATTCCCGAACCGACTACAAGGAGTATTCCATGAACCAGGAACAACCCGATGGCATGCGCCGGGCCTTACTTGCGCTGCTGCCCATGCTCGTCATCACGGAGACCTCGAGCGCCCAGGATGCCGTTCAGAGCCAACCGCAGAACTATCGCGTTGCATTTGAAAACGACAGGGTGCGGGTGCTCGATTACAACGGCCGTCCTGGCATGGGGGTCTGTGGTGATGGAATGCATTCGCATCCGGCACATCTCAGTGTGCTCCTGTCGACCGGCAAAGCCCGCTTCAAGACGCCAGACGGCAAAGTTGAGGTTCGCAGTGATATCCCGGTCGGCGCGGTATTCTGGAGCAATGGGGAGACGCACGAGGTGGAAAACATCGGCGGCAGCGATATCCGTCTGCTCATTATTGAGCTCAAGAGCAGTCGCGGCTGACTCTCCATGAGCCCACCGACCGCAATTCTCGCAGAGGACGAGAAGGTGTTGCGCGATGAGCTGCGGCAGCGGCTGAGCGAGCTGTGGCCCGAACTAATCGTAATAGGAGAGGCGGGCACCGGAATCGAGGCACTGCAACTGTTGGAGAAACAGATGCCTGATCTGATGTTCCTCGACATTCAGATGCCAGGAATGACCGGTTTAGAGGTGGCGCATCAGGCGCAGGGACGCTGCCACATTGTATTTGTGACGGCCTATGACGCGTATGCGGTTGCCGCCTTCGAAACCGGCGCGCTGGACTACGTCTTGAAGCCTCTGGAGCGTGAGCGTTTGCGATTGGCGGTCGATCGCGTCAGGCAACGATTAGGCTCAACCCCGCAAAATCTCGAAGCAGTGCTGCGCGAACTGATTAAAAACGTTGAGCCGCGCAAGTACCTGCGTTGGATAAATGCATCCGTCGGACACCTAATGCAGCTGATCACCGTGGACGAGGTAGTGTATTTCCAGGCGGACGCGAAATACACCCGGGTGGTCACCGCAACGTGCGAAGCGATCATTAGAAAGCACCTGAATGAACTGCGCAATGAACTTGACCCGTCCGTGTTTTGGCAAGTTCACCGCTCGACCATCGTTAACGCTAACGCGATCGCAGGCGTCTCGCGGGATATGTTTGGTCATATCAACCTAAAACTCAAGCGCCGCGATGAAAAATTGAACGTCAGCGAATCGCACGCTCATCTTTTTCGGCAGATGTAGGCGTCACCTTGGATGTCCTCTAATTCTGTCGTGTAGCGGATGAAAATGTCGAACGAGTTAAAGGCTGATTGAGGGTGGAATGAATCGCTTCCCTACTCGCGCAACGTCGCCCTGCGTCCCCGGACTGGTGCTCAGCATCACTTTAGGCTGCGTGGCGCTGCCCTTGAACCGGCCGGCGGCGCCCGTGTTCGATCCGCAGCCGGGCTCTGCTGCCTGTCCACGAGTGGTCGCGCTACAGGGTGTGCAGCCGGGGGCGGAAGTCTACTACTCAACCGATGGATCGGAGCCGTCGCATCGTTCGCTGCGCTATGCCGGACCGGTCCAAATAAACGCCCCCCGTACGCAAGTGCAGGCGATCGCCTACGCCGCCAATGGGACGGTGAGCGAAATGGTGAGTGGTGCATTCGTTTGCACTCCGACCACCCTGAGTCGAGCAGGGTTCGCCGCGTCTTTGCAACAGGCCTTCGCTCTGCCTGCTGTGGTTGCCCGCGTTCCGTTTGTCGATGTGGCTCCTGGTGACGCTTCATACGAGGCCATCCAGGCTATCGCCCCTTACCTGCACCGAAATGTACTGTGTCCAGGATGCCGGCTAAGCCTGAATTATCTGCCTTCCGACTCGCCCACCCGCCTGGAAGCCGCCGTCGCGATTGTCAGTCTGCTGATCGAGCACCGTGGTGTCGTGCTGATGAGCGATTCTCAGGCGACATCGGCCCTTGCGGGTGTCCCGGATGCGGCGACCCTGAATCCTCTTGCGAGACGATTCGTGGCCACGGCCATTGCCCAGGGCGTGTTGTCACTGGATGAGATAGGGCGCGTGCACGGTACTGACGCCTTTGTGATGTCTGACTTCAGCCAGGTACTAGGGGCAATTGATCGGAAGGCAAGAGCGCACCGATAGAATCCAGAATAGAGGAGTGGAGGCGATGCTCGTACCACGTACCGGACGGACCCGCTTTATGCATCGGCGTCGGGCGACCTGGCTACAGGAACTGTGGCAAGGCGTTGCTGCGGTAGCTCTGGCGGTCTGTCTGGCGGCTCCTGTTGCAGCCCAGGTGCTCGTGGATCAGGGTGGTCCCGTGATGCACGCGCCCAGGGTGTTCCCCATATTCTGGTTGCCACCGGGTGCTCACTTCGATGCCAGTGGCACTGCGGCGGCGGACACGGCCTTTGAACAGACAGTGCAGCAGTTCTTCGCGGATGTCTCTGCGGGCGACTATCTGAACATCGTGAGCCAATATCCCGGGGAGTGCGGATTGTCTGCGGCGCCAGCCAGTACGCCGTGCTTTGACGATGTAACGGTCAGTCCCAGTCCGCCCAATGCTGTGGTCGAAACGAGAGCCTACCCACACGCCGGGACCGTTGACGACCCATTAAGCGACCTTGATATTGGGTCGATCGTCCGCGACTTCGTTGCTGCAAATCACATCAGTCCAGGGCTCGACACCCTGTTTGTCGTGGTCCTGGGGTGGGGCATCAATGAATGTATGGGAACGGGTGGCATGATCAGCGGCAATCAGTGCGCCGGAAGAAACTTCTGCGGCTACCACGGTGCCGTCACGCTGCCCGGGGGTACGCTGGCGTTCCATGCCGTCCTACCCGACGCTCAGTCCTTTATTGGGTGCCAGGTGACGGCAACCACACCCAATCAACAGGCCGCTGATGCGGTCATTGTGGTGGCATCCCACGAACTGGCAGAGGCAATTACAAATCCCGATGGTCGGCGCCCGGCGTGGACGTCCAACTTTGCGTACGGGGAGGAGGTTGGCGACTATTGCCACTACGCGCCCTTCGGCGCGCTGCGCGCGGATGGCAGCAACGTCACCCTGAACGGACACAACTACCTGGCTCAGACGCTGTGGAGTAACGACGACGATGCGTGTGCGGCGGGGTATCCTTACGCCATGCGTGGAGCGACGATCGAAGTCGTGGGGCGCACGGCGACTGGCCCTAAGCCTCCCGTCGATGCAACGGTTGTGGCCCACCCGGACGTGTGGCAAGGCGGTACCCGCGATGTATGGCTACATCTGCCGGGTCAGCGCAGCTGGGCTGAGTCGCAGCCGTTGGTTCGGGTGGCGCTCTGGCCGCGGCCCATGTCCGGGCCCATGCTCAAAGGGATGCGGATTCAGCTGACGTCGGGGGCGACAGGCAACGGTCAATGGACCTTCAATCGATTGGAGGTTCGTGTGCGTAACCCCAATGGGTCATTGTTCTGCGACGATGGCGCCGCGGGGGAACCGCTGGGTACGGTGACCGATGGCCAAACCTTCTGGCTGTCGTCGTCCACGTGTCGCGGCGTGGAGCGCGTCAGGTGCTCGGTATTTGACGATGGCTATGCCGATTCCCGTGGACCAGCGGACGCCGTGTTTATTTCGGGGAGGACGACCAACGGCGAACAAGGCAAGGCCTGCATTCCTGGCGGGACGTTCGGTCAGTGCAGAAAGTGGTTCGGACAATGTAAAACCGAAGTGACAGGTCAGCCGGTGTACTTTATTGCTTTCAACGATGGTTATGCGCTTCCAACCGTTAAGAGCGACGCGGTCTATATTCCCAAGGCAGGCAACCAGGCCTGTGTGCCCGACGCCACTTCCGTCGGTGATTGTCGCCGCTGGTTTGGGCGCGGCACTACGGATGACGGGCGCGATGTCACGTGCGCTGTCTTTAATGACGGTTATGCCGACGAATCCGCGTTGGCTGATGCAGTCTATATCCCTAGTCCGATTCCGGGTCCGGGCAAGGCCTGTATTCCGGACGCAGGACCGGTCGGGATTTGCGGACGTTGGTTTGGACGATGTATGGCGCATTGAATAGCGTAGGTATAGCGAGTCTACCTACTTCCCGTACAACCGCTTGCAATGACCCTGATTTCCCGGCCACCAAGGTTAGGTGGGATTGAACCATGGTCCCAAAGTATCAACTGGGTGGAAGATCGACCCGCAGGTCAGGAGCCAGGTGGTCGCGGGAACAGACCCGCAGGTCGGGACATTGACGAGGCGACGTGCGGTTGCGCCTACTGCACCGGTGTCAGCCCGCGATCGTCAGTATTCGGAGAAGCCGTCATCGGGATAGCAATACAGCCAGCGCTCACCGGGTTCGGCCGATGCGATCACCGGGTGGCCGGTGGCGTGAGCATGTTTGGTGGCGTGCCGATTTGGCGAGTCGTCGCAGCATAATG
>DATFUG010000331.1:0-16158 GCA_035261025.1 Steroidobacteraceae bacterium
CGCGTCGGCGCCCTGCCGACGAAGGCTGCCCGCGAGGCCAGACTCGCTGAGATCCGCTCGGTACGCCTGATCACGTTGAACTACTGCCCGATGGGTTGCACCTTCTGCTCCTCCACAAACTTCCTGCACGAAGCCCAGGGAAGCGTGGCGGGCATTGCTCGGCTCGATGCCGAAGAGTGTGTGCAGATGATTCAGCGTATCGTCAGCGCACACCCCGGAGTGCGCACGATCATCTTTCAGGATGATATCTTCGTGTTCACCAAGGATCGGCGCGTTCTGCCGCTGTGCGAGGCGATCATTGCCGGCAAGAAAGGCGGCACCGTGCCGCGCGAACTGCAGTTCATCAGCACCAACCGCGTCGATGCCATGTCGCACGAGCGCCTGGCAGCCATGCGAAACGCCGGATTCCGCGTGCTGGGCTTCGGCATCGAGAGCTTTTCGCGCGACATCCTCGCCGAATTCAACAAGGCGCATATTTACGGCCACATCCATCCGACACTGACATCGGCCCTGGAGCTGGGCATCACCCCGTTCCTGGATCTCATCCTGAGCTCCCCCAGGGCAACACTGGCGGACATCGCGACCACATTGCGCGAGGCCTACCGTTGGTTGAGGAAGGGATGCGAAGTGGGCATGTATCCCTACGTGATTCCATTCTCGGGAGCGGCCATGGCGGCAGATCCCGGGCTGCGCGCATTCACCGTTCATGAGCACCGGGCGATCGCCGGTACGCGCATCTCCTGGGAGCAGCCGAGCAAGATCCTGCCGATGGATCCGGTGGTGGGCGAAACCATCCTGCGGATCGAGCGCGACTTCGAGGAGGCGCTGCTGCAGCTGCAGCCGCGCGCCGCACACCTGCCGTCGCGGCTGCGCTCGCTGTTGTGGATTCTGAGCTCCCTGCCGGTGATGGCCGCGCGGGGATTGCCCATTGCGAACGAAGCGGAGGTGCGCTCCGAGCTCGATTCCAGGATGCCGCAACTGCACCGGCCGCTCGCGAGGGCGAGTGGCGCGACGGCATGAAATCCCTGCAGCACTGGCCGCTGTGGCCCCCGCCGCCGCGGAGCTCGCCGTCGTGACGAGCCTCGTCACCTCTGCGGACACAGCCGCCTGCCCGCCATTGGCCTACTGGGAGCAGCGCGCCCGGCGCTTCGCCGTCGAGGGCGAGGGACTTGCGGCCGTGTGCTCGTACGGAATGCCGGCCTTCTACAACAAGGCCATTCACCTCGCCCAGCAACTGGCCCTAGAACCGTGGCTGCAGCGACCCGCGGGAACCAAGGTGCTGGACGTGGGCTGTGGCGTCGGCCGCTGGAGCCGCAGGCTCGCCGCACGCGGCGCCCAGGTCACTGGCGTCGATCTGAGTCCCACCATGATTTCCGAGGCGAGGCGGCGGGCTGCCCTGGACGGTGTTGCGCAGCATTGTCGATTTCTCGTTCAGGATCTGGCGGTGCTGGATGCCGGTGAGGCATTTGATGTCGTCCTGGGCGTCACGGTCCTGCAGCATATTCTCGACGCGCAGGCGTTGCGCAACGCCGTGCACCGCATGGCCGCTCACCTCACGGTGGGCGGGACGCTGATCATGCTCGAGGCCGCGCCGAACTGCGCTGACGACAGCTGCGACAGTCCAATCTTCCGTGCGCGTTCGCGCAGCGCCTACCTGCAGCTGTTCGCCGATTGCGGTCTGCATCTGCGGGCGATCACCGGAGTCGACCCGGCGCCCTTCAGGCACTGGTTGTTACCCTACTTGCCACGGTTGACTCCGCCGCTCCGCACCGCAGCGCTCGCCCTGGCCACGGCTTTGTCGGTCCCGATAGAAGTGCCCTTCGGCCGCCGTGCGGTCGAGCAATCGTGGCACGCGGTCTTCATCCTGCAACTCGACGGGGGTTGATATGAGTAATAACAAGAGAATTGCGGTTGCTTTAGGGCTGTTCCTGCTGCTCGGGGTGCTGGCCCTCGTCGGCCGATCGCACTACTCCGCACCAGCGGCCTCCGGCACGGACGCCCTGAGCGTGAATGTCACCAGCCCGGAGGACCTCGGTCCGGGCACGCTGCGCGAGGCGCTGTTCATCGTCGCCTCAGCCCATGGCAAGGCGAACATCCTGATCAAAACCAGGAAAATAGTGCTGCTAACGGCCCTGCCGCCACTCCTGAATGCGCACGGCGTGCGGATCAGCGTCGAACAGCCCGGCAGCGAGATCGATGCCCAGGCGCTCGCCGGCGGCCCGGTGTTTGACGTCATCGGCGCCAACACCTCGCTCGTGGGGCTGGTGCTGCGCAACTGCCCCGCGGCCGCCGTGCAGCTGCGCGCCGAGCATTTCCAGCTGCAGTCGAGCACGATCGTATCCTGCGACGTCGGCGTCGATGTGGCCGCCAACGCCAGCGACGTCCTCATCGAGCAGAACCGCTTCGCGAAAGATCGCATCGGCATACGCTTCGCCGCGCCGAACCGCAACACGGTAGTCACGGGCAACAGCTTTAGTGAGGCAGCGGGGGCCGGAGTGTGGGCGGTGCGCGGCAATTCCGACGCCGGTCTTGCGCCCATCGTCGTGCGCCAGAACCGCTTCACTGCAGATCACAGCGGGGTGGTGGCGGGCAATATTGCCATTCTCGTCGAGGGTAATGACTTTAGCGCCAATGCTCCCGACGCCGCCGTGCACCTGGTCGGCGCCGGTGCGGCGATCCGGGGCAATCACATCCGCGGCGCGGCGGCCACGGGCATCGTCGCGGAGAACGCACGCGGAGCCAGCTTGGACGGCAATGACTTCAGTCAGCTCGGCGCCTACGCCATCATGGTGCGAGGTTCAGCCGACGCGCTGGTGCGCGCCAACCGCGTCGCGGACTGTGGCTCCGGCATTGCGTTTGTGCTCGGCGAGGCAGGCCACCCCAGCACCGCCCTGGACAACATCATCGTCGAGCCGAAGTTCAATGGCATCGACATCATCGGCGATTCACCGATCCTGCGGCACAACCAGGTGCTGCGACCCCACGCACTTGCGCTGCATGTGGTGGATTTCCACGCAGCCGCTGGCCAGACGGTACGCGCGCAGCCCGTTCTGGAAGGCAACAACTTCCGCGCCGATGCCCTGCAAGTGGCGTCCGACAACGGCCCGGCCCGGGAGGCGGCCCCCCGTGAGTGAGCCATTCCCAACGCAGCTCCTGCCGGCGCTCCCCTCCCACGATCCGCGGGCGCGTCCGCTCGATGACACCTGGTTATTGACCATTTCGGCCCTTTTGCTGGCGATGGCCGCGCCATGGTTCCTGAGCGGGGTGAGCATCGACTTTCCGGCCGCCGCGCTGGGGCTGCTGGTCCTCGGAGCCATCCACGTTGGCTTCGCCGTCCTGTCCAGGCGCCCGGGCGACACTCCGGTGGCCCGCACCCGCACGCTCTCGGCGCTGCATGCGCTTGGCGTCATCACGATGGCCTTCATCTGGCAGCATGCCGGCGGGCTGCAGAACCCCGCGCTGCTGGTGGCATTCGCACTACCGGTCATCGGCTCCATCTTTCTCTCGCGCTGGCAGCCTTATCTGATGGCCGCATTGGCGGTCATCATGGTGGCGCTCGTGGCATCCGCGCAGGCACCGGAACTGCGCTGGTATGCCGCCGGGCCAGGCAGCGCGGCGGCCTGGCTGAGCGCGCTGATCGGCGATGCGGCCACGGGCGGGCGGCCGCCCTTCGCGGGCTTTTACGCGCCCTCGCCATATTTTGTCGCCCTACTCGAAGTGTTCGTGATCATGCTCCTCGCCTGTGCGGTGGCCGCGGAGTATCTCGGCACCCTGTTCGAGCGACTTCAGACTCAGGTTGCCGCGAGCCGCGCCGAGGCGGTGCGCAGCGTGGGGCTGTGGTCCGCGCTCGTGGAAGGCTTGCCGTTGCCGGCCGTGCTGCTGGACGCGGACACCCATGAGATCCTGTGTGTGAGCGCCAGCGCGCAGGCCAAATTCTTCGCCGGCGCAAAGACGCTCGTTGGGCGCGATCTGTTCCAGGCCCTGGAGTTCTCCTACCCCGAACCCATCGAGCGGCTCGTCAACGGCGCAGGTGGCGCAAATCGGCTGAGCATGGTTCGGCTCCGCGACGCGCTGCTTGCGACCGAGGTATGCGTGCAGCACGTCGCGCACAACGGGCGCCGCCTGGCGCTGGTGCTGATCAACGACACCACGGAGGCCTTCTGCGTGCGCTCGGCGCTTGACGTGGCCGAGCATGTTGCGCTGGTGACGAATTCCCAGGGGCGCGTCCTGGCCTTCAACAGGGCCGCCCGCGCGATTTTACCGGGGGTGGACATCGGTGCCTACGTATCACAGCTGGTGCCGCAGGCGGACGCGGAGCCGCGCTGGTGGGATCCCGGGCTGAGCGGCCGGCGCAAGATGCACATCATGATTGCGCGGCGCATGTACCAGGTCACCAGCTCGGCGGTGCCGCTGCCGGGAGAGGAGGCGCGGCTGTACGTGCTCGCATTGCTGCCGGCGACTCAGGTCGCGGCGGTCGATCAGAGCACCACCGGGCTGACGGCGCTGGTGCAGCACTCATGAGAGCGGCCGCAGCGCCATTAATCCTGGCCTTCGGCGCTTGCGGGAGCCTTGGGGCCCTCGCCGATCCGCCCGCGGCGCCTGCCCCTGCGGAGGACCGCCTGGTGTTTGCCGCCGACGGGTCGACGCTCTCGGGCGGAGGCAACGCCAGCGGCAGCGGCGGCTCGGGAACCTGGTTGCACTACTTCAGCGCCGATACGGTACTCGGCGCCGGCGCCGAATATCAGCAGATCGCGGACGCGCATTGGAGCGTGGGCGTCCTCAGCGGCTCCGTCGGCCTCGGGCAGGGTCAGTCCAAGTCGCACCTGTACGCCGAGGTACACGAAGGCGCCGGAGACATCGGTACGCGCGCCTTCAACTACTCGCTGGTGGTGGCGGGCGTCCTCGGCAACCTGACGCCACGACTTTCCGCGCAGCTCGAGGAGCGCCGCATCGATATCGATACGAGCTACGGCAACCTGCCGAAAGTGGGCCTGTCGTTTCGAGTCACGCCGGCGCTGATGGCCACCGCATCGTACGCCTACTCGGTGGGCGGCAATCTGGGCACGAGACTTACTTCAGTGCGCCTTGACTACGGCGCCGGCACTCTCAGCGGCATGGCGGGAGCCGTGTGGGGGCCAGCCGCCCCGGCCGTATATGACCTGTTCCGGCTGAACGTGACACCCGGCGCAACGCTCACCGAAAGTTTCGTCGGCATTGGCAAGTCAGTGGGACGCGCGACGTGGCTGCTGGTCGGCGATCAGCAGAACGTGGCTGGAACCAGCCGCACCACGATCTCACTGAGCTGTGCGTTCACTGTGCGCGCACGCAGCCAACTCCCGTGAGCGAAGGCAAACTCAAGCGCCCCTCACATTGGCGGCCGGCCGCGATGGTCGCGGCCGTGGTAGTCCTGACCGGCGCGCGCCTGGTCACACTCAGCGCGCACGAGCGAGCCGCCGGGCTGCGGGTGGCGGCCCAGGGCGCGGTGGCGAACCATGCGCGCCTGATTGAAACTGAGCTGGACAGGCTGCTCCAGGACGCGCGCGGCGAAGCGCGGCGCGCCGCACGCGCGCCAGGGTCCGTGCCGCTGCTGTCCCTGGTTCCGCGTCGCAACGCCTTCTGGATGACCGACACGGGCACGGTACTGCGTGCGGGGGACGCTGACCCTACCGTGAGTCGCGCCCTGGCGGGCGAATGGGCGCTGGCCAGCCCCAGGGGCCACGGGGCGGCCGAGTTCTTTGGGCCGGTCCGCTACGGCAGCCAGTGGTTCGTCGCCGCGCAAACCGCCATCGACAGACCGGCGATGGACGGCACCGCAGCAAGCCGGGCGCGGGTGGTGGTCTATGAGGGTCTGGACGCGCTGTTGTTGCGGGCGCACTTCGGGCAACTCGTGCAGGAGGGTTACGATTTCGATTTGCGGCAGCGCCTGCCACTCACCCCTGAGCAACGGGTGTTCCACTCCAGCGGCGGCCATTTCTCCGACGCTGTGAGCGGCGCGATTACGGCTCCCGGGACGCTCGCGCCGCAGTCTTCCTCCGCTTACCTCGAGCTGGCGATACGCCCACGCACCGGGTGGTATCCGGCACGATTCCTGGCCACCGGAATCGGTCTGGTCGCCGTACTGGCGTGGCTGCTGGCCTGGGGCACGCACGACATGACGCATAGCCTGAGCCGCGCCCAGGCTGCGCTGGCGACGGCGCGCGGACGCCTGCGCGGTGCTCAGGCGCGCCTGGTCGCTGAAACCGAGAAGTATGAAGCGCTGCGCAAGAACCTCGAGCATGCCCGCTACCACGATCCGTCCACCGGGTTGCCGAACCGCCGCTACTTCATGGATCAGCTGGATCGTGCGCTGCGCGAGATGCGAACCGGCCGCCTCCAGAGCATTGCGGTGGGTCTCATCCACATTGACCGCTTTACGCTCATCAACGATACGCTGGGTCATACCGCCGGTGATGAGCTGCTGCTACACGCGGCGCAACGCTTCGAAAAGGTGCTCGGAGAGTCTGGAGCCGTGCTGGCGCGCTGGGGAAGTGGCCAGCTGGCGCTGCTGGTATATCCGGTAGAATCCGCCGCGGGCATACAGGACATCGCCAGCGATCTGCAGCGTGCGTGTCAGGAGCCGTTCGCGCTGCGCAAGCACCGGGTGCGGATCGCGACGCATATCGGATACACCTGTATCGATTCGGGGCTGCACCGCACTGAGGAAGTGCTGCGCGAAGCCGATATTGCCCTGTCGGTCGCCAACCAGCAAAAGGGTCCACTCGCCGTCGGCTACACACCCGGCATGGGCGGCGCTGCAATGAGCCTGATCGGGCTCGAGGCCGACCTGCACATCGCACTCGATCGTCACGAATTCGGCCTGCTGTACCAGCCGATTGTCGATCTGCGCGGCGGGCGGGCGGTGGGCGTCGAAACGTTGCTCCGCTGGCAGCATCCGGTCCAGGGCCTGCTGACGCCCGACAAATTTCTGGCCATCGCGGAAGAGGCGGGCGTAATCGTGCCGGTCACACACTGGGTCATTGAGCGGTCGTGCAGACTCGCAGCCGCATGGCGCCAACGCCTGCCGGCAGACTCGGATTTCTATATCAGCGTCAATCTGTCCGCGGCCGCGCTGAGCGACCCGGGGCTCCACCGGCACGTGGCGCGTGTCCTGGAGGTCACGCGCACCCCACCCAGATATCTCAAGCTTGAGCTCACGGAAGGCGGCCTCATCAACAATGTGCGCACAGCCCGGGAAGTGCTTGACGCGTTCCACGGCCTGGGCGTCGAGCTCATGCTGGATGATTTCGGTACCGGAAATTCATCACTGAGCGACCTGCAACGATTTCCATTCGACTACGTGAAAATCGATCAGCCCTTCGTCAACCGGACCGGATCGGAGCGCGCCAATACCGCCATCACAGCGGCCATTGTCCAGATGGCATCAAGTCTGGGCCTGCGGGCCGTAGCGGAAGTAGTGGAAAACCAGGCCGCCGCGCAGGCCCTGACGCAGATGGGGTGCACCTTTGGTCAGGGATACTACTTTTCAGAGCCGGTGGAAGCGGAGATCGCGCTCGAGCAGTTGCGCAGTCACACCTATCCGACGGCAATCGTGCCGACTATTTCGGCGACGGCACTCGAGCGCAATGCAACCACGATGGTTACAACGCTGACCGCGACGGAGTCTGGCGCTGTGGCGCCCGACGATTGCCCGACCCAGCTGCTGCCAGAACCTCCCACCCTGGCATCGCCCTATTCCCCTACCCTGAAGCTGCGGTCGCCGGCGAGTCGGGAGAACGGCGCCGACGCAGACGAAGCCGCTCCACCGGGCCGGCCGGACGCTAAACATGCCGTCCAATCCTGACGAGCGCACGCGGCTGGACCCACCTGTGAGAATCAGGCGCTCCTGGACTCTGTTCGCTCCGCTTGGCGTCTGCGCGCTGCTGACGGGGTGGATTGCGCTTCTGGCGACCAACATCTCCCCGAGTGACTTCTCGCTGCTGATCTACGGTTTGGCGAGCCTGATCGTATTCACAGATGCCCTTGATTTTGGGCTGCGCCTGTACGTGCATCGCCGCCACACCGCGGCTGACGCCAATCCCGCACGGAGCGAAGCGTCCCGACTGTCGATTGATCTCACAGCGGCGCGGCCCGACGGCCCCGGCATGGTGAGTGCCCGGCCGTACGCGATTGTGGCCTCAATATTCAATCTCGCGGACCAGCTCGACGAGTTCATGGAGCGTCTGCAGCCCTATCGCGATCACGTCTGGCTCATCAGCGACGGCTCCACAGACAACACCGTGCAGCGCCTGCGCCAGGCGGGTTGGCGCTGCATGGAAGAGCAGGTGAATCGCCACAAACCGGGCGCCCTGCGGCGACTGCTCTCAATGCTGCCGGCGCGCATTGGGACCGTCATGGTCATCGATCCGGACGTCAGAATCTGCCCGCGAGGTGAAGGCAGTACCGTGGAGCTCGAGCGCGTGGTGGCCGACCTGCAGCAATCAGGCGCCGCCGCCGCCTGCCCGCGTGTGGCGATCGAGCGCGACGGCTTCCTGGCGCGCTTTCAGGCGCTGGAGTATGCCCTGGCGTTCGTGGTGGGGCGGCGCAGTCTGGCAGATTTCGGCGTCACCTCCGGAGTGTCGATCTACAGGCGCGATGCACTCGAGCATGCCCTGGCCCGGCATTCACTGTCCATTTATGCCGAGGATTTGGAAAATGCGGTCATCCTGCTGCGCGACGGGGAGCGCATCTATTATGACGGGCGCCTGGTGGTGAGTACCGAAGGGCCGGGCTCACTACGTCACTGGTTCTCGCAGCGGGTGGGCTGGTACTACGGGCTGCTCCGGGTCTATACCCAGCGGTTCCACGAGCTCTGGCACATCGGCCGCCGCACGCCCTTTGCGATGTACAACTTCATTGTCTACATGGGTGTCGTCGCGCTTGGCCTGCATCTGCTGAGGATCGTAAGTGCCGCGCTGCTGCTGGTGAGCCTGGCAGCCATCCTCGACAGTCTGTTCGTCCTGCATGTGCTGCCGGATGTCGGGGCAACCAACCCGGTGTATTTCATGGCTGCGATAGGCAGCTACCTTACCCTCGGCACAATGGCGCTGTTCATAGTGGTGCCAAAGCGCGAACGCGCTTACATCGCACCCGTCGTGCCGCTCTACTTCCTTTATGTGTTGCTGCACATCGCGCCGGTCACGGTCGGATTCGGCAATTGGATAGCGCTGCGGCTGTGGCACCGGCGCCTGTTTCGTGACCACTACCAGTTACATGAGGACGGAGTGGGCCCCGAGGGGCTCGGGTCCGGTGCCACGGCGCTACGCGTGCCGGCAGCGCCTGATTGAGCGGGGAGGTCGGCAACGGCCGGAGCGCTACAGCCGATCACCCGACTGCACGTGCCACGGCAATGTGGCCCAGCCGCGCACGGTGGACTCGTGGTGCCTTTCCGGCGCCAGCGCCATCATAAATCCCGGGCGCACGCTCAGCCCAAGCCGGCTCGCGGCTGCGGCATCGTCCGGGCGGGTCGAGTACATGAAGAATTTCTGCCGGCGGCGCCGCGCGTAGCTGGCAAGCGCGCGGATCGCGGCCACCCGTTCACGTGGCGTGGCATCGAGCCACTGCAGCCGGTCAGTGTCACCGACCTGCTCAACGAGGGCCCGGCCGCTGCGGCCCACGCCCAGTGCCTGAACCGAATGCGGGCGCTCGAGCATTTGCGATCGCCACGAGCGCGCGTCCGGGTAGTGAAAGCCGGCCTCGCCAGGCCGGCGGTGCAGGCGCGCGCCGGCGCGCGCCGGCCAGCTGTCCGCGACCGGTGCGGCGCACAGACGCAGGGTGCCGGCGTGCGACTCGCTCAATTCGCCCGGTGAAGTGATATAGGCGCTTGGTACCGCTGTGGCGCCCAGTCGCAGCAGGCCGCGGCCGGTGGCGTTGTCGGCGGTGACGAACCCGAGCAGCGCGGTGCAGCCGCGCGCGGCGCTGCGCTCGATGGCGCCCTGTAGCACGCGCGCGTAACACCCCCGCCCACGCTCGCCGGGCGCGGTGCACGCCGCGACCACGACGCTGACCCGGTGCACGCTGGCGTCGGGAGTACGCAGCAGCCGGTAGGCAAGGCCGCACCCCGCCACCACCTGCTGACCGTCCATCAGGATCAGCCGATCGGGTGTCTCATCACCGAAGGCGCGTTGCAGATACCAGCGGCACATGGCCTCGGTCCAACCGGCGGCAAAACAGCGCGAGAGGAAATCCACCCCAATGTCGGCGCTCATGCCCCCGGGGTTGACCAGGATCCTCAACTCAGTGTGACCCGGCATCGACTCGCTATCTCGGCAAAAGTGGTCCACCACAGCGCATCGCCATAGTCGCCTTCGAGTTCCGACCAGAGCCGCTCGAGATAGTCGCAGTACTCGCCGTCGAGGCCGTCGAGCATGGTGACACCCCCGCCGCACTTGAAGATGTGAGCCTTGATCGACAGCAGCCCCCCGGCTTCAATGATTGCGCGCGCGCGCTCGATACTGGACGTGGCCTGGAAGTTGGTCGTGAAATGCACCAGGCGTCGGGGTCCGGAGGGCGCACGCGTGGCCTCGCCATGGCTCGCGCATTGGATCCACACCGGCTGCAGCAGGGAGGCGCCACGTAACCCGCTACCGGCCGAACGTGCGGCGCCGCTGATCGGGGTATCCAGATCTCGCGCCGAAGTGAAGTAGTGGAAGTCCGCGTCAGTCAACGCCTCGCACAGCGCAGGAGGAGTGTTCCAGGCGGGGGCGGCAAAGCCCGGGACGTGGCGCAGCCCCGCGCTCTCGAAGATCTGACGGGCTTCCTGAAGCAGCGAACCACACTCACCGCGCGACTGCTGCTGGAATTCTACGGCCATGCGCGGACCCGGATGGGCGTGATTCAACCCGTGTAGGGCGCAGTCGGTGCGCGGCAAGGCGTTCAGGTAGGAGACAAAACCCGGAAAGCGATCGACTCGAAAGTGACCCCTGGGGGTCAGCGGTGCCCAATGGATGCGCTCGCGCAGCAGTGGAACCCGGGTCAGCCACCCCCGGGTCGGAACGAGACGCCGCAGGCGCCAATCGGGTGTCACAAACAAAGTGACGCGCAACTGCGGATGCCCGTACAGCAGCCGCTCAACGTTGCCGAGTGCGCCGCGCCCCAAGTCGCCACCGCCATCGAACTCGTCGCGGGACGTCGCCGGGTGGATGTCATCGACATTGAAACACACGGCAGCGCGCTTGCCGGCCGGCAGCCAATCGTGACATTCCGTGAACGACATCGGAACCGCGTCCATGCAACTCCTTTAATAGCGACCCCTGCCGTTCCAGGCAATCGGCTGTTCTCCTGAGCTGCGCTCGGGTAAAGGCCTGATTGTGCAAGAATTGCCACACGGCCCGGAATCCATTCGCCGGCCTGGTGCACTACGCGATCCGCAAGGGACCGGTGCAATCCGGACGCCCCGGCATTCAGGAATATCCCTACACGCAAACACATTGATTGCCGGAACCGGCCCTCGGTGCTGCACCGGCTTGGCGCCCCGACGAGCATTGGTATGCTTTTCGACAGGCTCACGCACAGTGGGCCATTAACCCGTTGGAGGAGAATCCGAACATGAGCGCGGCCGTAGAGTTCAATCCGTGGTTCGTGGCGGCGGATTCGCCTGCCGGCACCCGTGATCTTGCAATGGACCTGAGCATTGCCGCCTTCGATGCTGACGAGGCGACTGCCCGAGAAGCGATGGCAGAACTGCTGAAGCGGCCCGTGCGCCGCTCGGACGAGAAGATGCAGCTGCAACTGAAGACCATGGAGGACCTGTTCGCCACATTACGGTCGATGCCGCTCATTGACGATCTGACTGCCTTGTACAATCGCCGCGGCTTCGTGCGGAGCGGAACCCGCCTCCTGGAGGCCGTGCGCCGTGACCGGCATGGCGCGCTGTTGTTTTATTTTGATGTCGACAACATGAATCAGATCAACGATTCCGCCGGACATGCGGCCGGCGACGCGGTGCTGGTGCAAGCGGCGCAGCTGCTGCACGGCGTGTTTAGAAATCGCGACATTGTGAGCCGCCTGGGCGGCGACGAGTTTGCAGCACTGGCGGCGTCCTCGGATCCCATCGGATCCGAAGTAATCATGGGCCGCCTCCGCGAGGCGCTCGAGGCCAGCAACGCGGCAAGCGCCGGGCCGCGCCTTTCCCTGAGCGTCGGCGTCGCACGGTTCGACCCGGACAAGCCAATGTCCATTGTTGCCCTGATGCAGAGGGCAGACGTCGCGATGTATGGCCACAAAATGACGAAGCTGCTCGACCTTGCCGGGCCCCTTGCCGCGCCACTCAGACCCATTTCCGCCCAACCGATTACTGACTAAGCTCCCCGCTAGGGGTTGGACGTTGGAAGTCCGTGCACCGGACCTGATCAGCCCAGGATTGGACCCTGGCCGCTCAGCAATGCAACCAACCCCTTTTTTTACAGCGCGCTGCCAGCCGATTCCCGATACACAATTCGGTCGCTCGCCCGATTGAAATCCGCGACGGCGCGGCTATGTTGATGCGATGGAAGCCGGCAGAACTGAAACCCGTTGGGCGCTAAACGCCGCCGCTCGAGTCCACGGCAGCGGCGTACCCCCTGTCGTGGATATCGTATGGATTGAAAACATCAGCAGCCACGGTGCCCGCATCCACAGTCGGCGGGCCTGGAAACCGCAGGATCACATGGTCCTCATCCGGCTGCAGGGCGACGTTCAGGTTGGCGCGAAGGTGATCTACTGCCAGCGCCTGGGCGTAACCGAATGCGCCATCGGCCTGAAGTTCGACCACCCCGTTGCCCCGGAGCAGCTGGCTTGAAGCCCGGATGCTGCACGGGCTAGCGCGTCTGTTGCAGGCGCCCCGTCATCAGACGATGGAAAAGCTGCACGCCCGCTTCGCGAGCGGGGCAATAGGGCCCTGACTGGTAGGCGCTGGACCGGACGTTGCCC
This sequence comes from Steroidobacteraceae bacterium, assembly GCA_035261025.1. Classification (GTDB taxonomy): domain Bacteria; phylum Pseudomonadota; class Gammaproteobacteria; order Steroidobacterales; family Steroidobacteraceae; genus FEN-1191. Next base: position 12,946 of record DATFUG010000331.1, read on the forward strand.
TGCAGTACCTGGCAGATCGCCGCGTCCTCGGCCTGCACGGCGTCGCTGAACTCCACCAGTCGGCGAAAGTGCTCCAGCTCGCGGTGCTGTGGCCCAGCGTCCAGGGCAAACCAGTCGAAGCGCACCACCGTGCGATCAACGCCGTCCGGTATCACGACGTTTACCTGCAGCTGGCGCTCGTAGAAACTGAGCATGAGGTTCGGAAATAGCCAATAGTAGCGGGCCGCCGGCTCCCCGGCCGCCGGCGTGTACAGGCTCCCACTAACGGCCCGCGCCGGCGCCTGCTGCAGCACGCGGTGCGTGTCGAGCTCGGTGACATAGGACTTGTAGTCGATTTCCTGGCACAGCGCCGGATGCACCTGCGGCAGGTGATAGCCCTCCAGATAATTATCGACGTACAGCTTCCAGTTGGCGGCGACCGGATAATCACGCGTCATCACGTGGCGCATGCGTGCGAGCTGATAGGGCGCGCAATCATCCGCCAGGCGCGGGTGCTCCTCGTCGAAGGGGGGCGTCGACGCGTCGAGTGCCGCGAAGACCAGGGGCCCAAAGACATGGACCGCAACCGGCGCGAGATGAATCGTTGCCGGATCGAATCCGGGCGCGCCTTCCATCTCGGGCGCCCGCAACAGTTGCCCCTGCAGGCTGTAGGTCCAGCCGTGGTAACGGCAGACCAGACGCGTTGCGTTACCGCATCCCAGGGCCAGCGGCCCGGCACGATGGCGACACACATTGAAGAATCCACGGATCACGCCACCGTCGTTGAGCAGCACCAGCGGCTCGTGCGCAATGCGCGCCGTGAAGTAGTCACCCGAGCGCTCCAGCTGACTCGCGGGCCCGACGTACTGCCAGCGGCACCGGAACACGGTCGCGATCTCACGCGCGAGCTGCCCTGGATCCGTGTAGAACCCGGCGCCCGGGGTGCGCGCCCCGGCCTGCTGCCCCACATCGTTCATTGAAAGTCCCCTACTCCTTATCCTTCGCCCGACGGGCCCGCTCCGCCTCGCTGGCCGCAGGCAGGGCCTGCGCCCGCCGCCTCTGCTGCTCTTCCTGCAACCGCCGCGCATTGAGCGGATAGTCCGCCGGCCTGATATTCTCGGCCGCCTCCCGGAGCTGCTGATCCATATAGGCCGGGTAGCCGGCATCACCAACGGTAGCCATAGCGCTCACCCTTGGTCTTATTCTTTTGCACGGCTCGCCCCCGACTGGAGTGTGCCACAGGATGTCAAGGAATCCACCGCTAACTGGCGGCACGGTGAATTTCCGGAGTACGGACTTCAATCCAACTTGACGTGAAATGTCTTCAGGCCGCAGATTCCGCACTGAAAGAGCAGATTGAGGGGTCGTTACCATGAAGCTTTTTAAGGCCATTCTGGTCGGGGGCCTGGTCGCGGGCGCTCTGGACATCACGTACGCCTTTGTCGTTTACGGACCGCTGAGCTACCAGATGACCCCCGTGCAGATATTGCACTCGGTCGCCGCCGGATGGGTGGGCCACGATGCCGCCGACGCCGGGGGCGCCATGATGGCGGTTCTCGGGCTGGCTACACACTTCGCGATGACCACCGCCATGGCGGCGGCGTTTGTCTACGCCGCACAACGATTACCCGCACTGAATGCCAATCCGGTGATAGCGGGCCTGGCCTATGGCCTGGGGCTCTACGTGGTCATGACTTACGTGGTCGTGCCGCTCTCGGCAGCGCATCCTTCACAGCATTTTGCGGCAGGATGGCACGAAGTCATCTCACGCCTGCAGGTGTCGTTCAGCTCGATTAGGCCAAAGGATCCGTGGCAGCTCCTGGGCACACTCTTCACTCACGCGGTGTTCGTCGGGCTACCGATCTCGCTGGTCAACAAGCGAGCGGCCTAGCCTAAATTCGTCAAAGGAATATAGTAGGGCGGCCCGCCGGACGGGCCAACAGGGGGGTTCTATGCAGCGACGTGAGTTCTGCAAGTCGGCAGTCGCTGGCGGCGCGTTGGCCGCGCTGCCCGTACCACTCATGCGGGCCTTCGCGGCGGAGCCGGCAGCTGCTGCCGGGGGCGAGCTGCAAGCCGTCACCCTGTCAGGCAAGCAAACCCTCATTCCGGCGGCGGCGGTCAAGGAATTCGGCGCGAACCTGCACGGGAGGCTCCTGACCGCCAGCGACGCGGACTACGATCAGGTCCGGCGGCTGTGGAACAAGATGATCGATCGGCGACCGGCATTGATCGCGCGCTGCAGCGGGGCCGCCGATATTGCACATGCCGTGTCCTTTGCGCGGGAACGCGAGCTGCTTGTGGCGGTGCGCGGCGGCGGTCACAGCTTCCCTGGGTATTCCATGTGCGAGGGCGGGCTGGTCATCGACCTGTCCACGATGCACGGCGTGCGGGTCGATCCGATCGCCCGGACGGCGCAGGTGGCTGGCGGCGCCTGGATCGGCGATCTGGACTGGGAGGCGCAACAGTTCGGTCTGGCGACGACCATGGGCCAGATATCGAACACCGGTGTCGCGGGCCTGACCCTGGGCGGCGGCTATGGCTGGCTTGCCCGCCGCCACGGGCTCGCCTGTGACAATCTGCTGTCGGCCGATCTGGTCACCGCCGATGGGAGGTTGCGGCACGTCAGCAAGAGTGACAATCCCGATCTGTTCTGGGCGATTCGGGGCGGCGGCGGAAACTTCGGCGTTGTCAGTTCCTTCGAGTATCGGCTGCATCAGGTGGGACCCAAGGTGCTCGCGGGCGACCTCACCTACGCGCCGGCGCAAGCGCGCGACGCCCTGGAGTACTACGCTCATTTCGCCGCCAGCGCTCCCCGTGACGTGTACGCGGGCCTCTCCTGGGGCGGCGCGGATGGGGATGATGGGGACATGGATATTTCCCTGTGCTACATCGGCGATCCGAAGGATGGAGAGAAAGTGCTGCAGCCCTTGCGGACGAGCGTGAAGGCCCGCGCCGACACCATCAAATTGCAGGACTACGTGGCGGTGCAGCGCCAGTTTGACGGCCCGCCCCTGTCCAGCCAAAACCACTATATTAAAGGTGGGTACGTGGCGGAGCTGACCCCGGCCGTCATTGATGCGCTGATCAACGAGGTCAAGCCCGATGCCACGCTGCTCCTTATTGTTGAGCATTGCGGCGGTGCCATCGGCGACGTGGCGCCCACCGCGACGGCGCTGGCGCACCGGCGCGAACTGCATCAGGTGCTGCTGGGTGCGAGCTGGAAGAACGCAGCCG
>DATFUG010000332.1:0-10833 GCA_035261025.1 Steroidobacteraceae bacterium
CCGAGAGCAGATGTACGACGTTGTGCGCGGCGTTGACATGAAAGATCCCGAGCAGCATCTGATCGTTCGTAATGCCGGGCACGAAACCCAGAACGCCGACAGCGAGAAAAACGACGCCAAATAAAATAGCGGCAGTTTTCAGCATACAACCTCCCCTAGATTTAGTGTTTTTCCGTGACCGAACCAGGCAGAGCGTACGACCGTATAAGGGATGACGCAAATGGCTTTCCGACCCCCGAAGGCGGTCGTACACCCCATTGAAACACCGTCCCGATGGGGCGCTTGCGGCACGGCTGGACTACATCTTGGGCCTGCAGCCACTCAGGCGTGCAGGCGCTCCTACCTTCGGGAGCGCCGGGCTGGACGGGCCGTGTTGGCCGAGGGCGCGGAATTTGTGAGCGGCCCCACCTCGCGGACGACGGTCTCGATCGTTGGGCGCTCGCCGCGCACATGACTGTCGATCGCAGCGCGCATGGCGGCTACGTGTGCGGGTGTGGTGCCGCAACAGCCACCGACAATGCGGGCACCGGCGTCAATGGCGAGGGTCGCGTATCTGGCCATCAGTTCAGGCGTGCCGGAGTAGACGCATTCGGTGCCCTGGAAATGCGGAATGCCGCAGTTGCCCTTGACGACCAGCGTGTGCGTTGCACTCTGCATCGCCAGGAGCGTCACCAGAATATCCGGCGCACCGACACCGCAGTTGGCGCCGATGGCGAGCGGTGCCACCGGCTGCCCGGCAATGATTCCATCCAGTTCGTTGGGCAGCATGCCCATCATCGTGCGGCCGGCGGTATCGAATGTGCATGTGACGACGTACGGGAGCCCGACCTGGATCGCGGCCTCGGCGGCCGCGTTCAGTTCTTCCGCCGAGGACATCGTTTCTATCCACGCCACGTCAGCGCCACCGTCGCGCAGACCGCGCAGCTGCTCGGTGAACGATTCTACGGCCGCACCATGCGTGAGCTCGCCCATCGGCACGAACAGTTCGCCCGTCGGTCCCACTGAGCCAGCGACCACTACCGCATGGGCTGCGGAGTCAGCCTCCTGGCGCGCCAGCTCCGCCGCACGCTTCGCGAGTTCATAGACGCGCTCTGCGGCGTGGTGAAGTTTGAGGCGATGCCGATTACAGCCAAAGGAGTTGGTGAGAATAATCTGGGCGCCGGCCGCAATGAAGCGCCGGTGCAGGTCCATGACATCCCCGGGTCGATCGCTGTTCCAGAATTCCGGCGGCTCGCCCGCGCCAAGTCCCGCCAGGAAATAATTGGTACCGGTCGCGCCATCGGCCAGGACAACGGACCGGTCTGCAAGGAGTGTGGGCAGTGACATACGCACGCCCGCGATGATACTACGCTGCGAGCATTAGGTTGACCGCGATGACGCCTGATGTTGGGGCGGCTTATGCAGAAGGTGATGCCGGATGCTGGCTTCCGCCACGTGCTCGCCGACCGACCGCTGCTGGTACGATTGTGGGTGCCGGCGTAGTATTGGCCGGCCGCGACGACGACCGCACCGATCAGAACAACAACACGAGGTCTCACATGCCGACAATTACAGCGCTTTATGCAGGACTCCTCGGGCTCGTGTCGATGGTGATCGCGTTCAAGGCTGGGAGGCTGCGCGGCAAGAAGAACATTCCGCTTGGCGACGGCGGCGATCGCGAACTGCTGCTCGCGATGCGGCGTCAAAGCAATTTCGTCGAATATGTGCCTTTGGCACTGATCCTGATCGGCCTACTCGAGCTCAACCACGTTCAGCCAGTGGCCCTTCACGCGCTTGGTGCGGCCCTGGTCGCTGCGCGCGTCAGTCATGCCATCGGAATGAAGATCGACACAATGAAGGTGCCGGCGCGTTTCATCGGCGCGAGCTTGACCGCACTCGTCGTCGTGGTGGCCTCGATCTGGGCCATTGTTGTCGCAGTCTGACCGGCGCGTCCGACGGATGCGCGCTACTGCCGCACCCCGGAAGTCAGAATGAGTGAGGCGCTTGAAGTTTCGGTTTCGATCGGTGCAAGGGTGTACTTCGCGACCAGGCGCGCCGTGTAAGCCCGCGTGCCGTTCCAGGAAGCAAAGACTGCGCAGGCCAGCTTGGTCTGCTCGGATTCCGGTCGCTCGAATGGCTTATCGGCGAAGCGCGCGTGACCGACGTCCTGGCCAGGGGCCACGGGGCTCTCGGTCCCGGACTGCGGTGCATCTTCGGGCCGCGCATATAAATCCATGGCGGCCACTACCGCCCGCGCGGGCAGACTCGCGCAGAGTGTGACCCGCAAGGCCTCCTGCTCGGTGCATTCAGGAGGCGGATCGGCGACGGGGCCAGCGCGCACAGGGCACGGTCCAATCGTTGTCGTCACGGCCACAGCTTCAGACCCACGACGATCAGCGGCCGTGCGCTCCATGGAAGCTTGATCACCCAGTGTGGCCCGTTCCAGTCGCGTCGCCGTCGCGCTGATCTGCGCGATCTGGGCCTCAAGCACATCCCGAAGCGCCAGCGACTCGCGATTCCATCGCGCGGTCAGATACCAGGATAAGGCGAAGCCGCCCACCGCAGCGGCGATGAGAAGCAAGCCCACTGCCACCACCGGGCCGCGCCGCGACTTCTTCGATACCGGAACGCTGCGAGCGCGTTCCGACAGTTCCTTGCGCCAGGCCACGCGCAGCTGGATCAGGGCACCGATAACGGTACCCGTGGCGGCGATGGCCGCAGCCGCCACGCTCTTGTCGAAATCGAATAGATTCATGAGCGGTTCCAAAAGGGCTGCGCAACGCCAGTTCCCCGACCCTGTCGGCCGGAGCCCGAGTACATGGATTGGGGGCAACGGTAGCCGTTGCGGTCAACTTAGCGCCGAACGGCGCCCGGTACTGAGAAATGGCTCCGGTTTCCAGGAAGCGGCATAACGCGATCTTCGTCAAGGCGTTACATGCACTTTCGCGGCCAACGTGGCAACACAACGGCAGTTGTTGCGGCGCATCGCAGTCGTCATGACGGCGTCCGATCCTCCGACGTCAAGATAGCCAGAAAATGGCTAGTGCGGGGCGGCGGCCGGCATGACCCTAAGGTTGCATTCCAAATGCCCCCTATCCAGCCCTAGCCCGCCGCCGCGCCGGGCGGCCCGCTTCACTTAGCGCGTCGGCTCCCCGCTAGTGTGCGGGACCGGCGACTGGCTTCGGCTTCGTCCCCACCCAGGCCCACCCGCTGATCTGCCAGCCGCTCGTCCCCTTCTGCAGGGCGACCACGATCTGCGCTGGCTCTCGCATCGCCACACCCTTGGCTTTAAAGGTGTACACCGCAGGCACGACGACGTAGCCGCGGTCAGCGCTGACGACCACATGCGCGGGCTTGCCAAGCTTGACCGCCTCGTCAGTGCTGCCGGTCGCCTGATCGCTGGCGGCGAGCGCCTTGCTTCAGCTGTCTAATGCATTCGGTCCTGCCCAGACATGCGGCGGAACATCGTCGATGATTGACAGGCCCGCGGGGGAAAGCGCCTGCGCGGCCGCCTTCATGTCCCCCTTATTGAAACCGTCGACGAAAACGCGAACGGGCGCCATAACGTCAGGTCCCGCCACCGCTGCGCCAGCAGCTGCAGAGAACCCCAGCAATGCGATGGCTCCGAAAAGCGCGAATGATTGCATCACAACTCCCCCGGTTGAAGCTTATTTGAGTCACCGAGGATAGCGAATTTGGGCGACACGGGCATTCAGACGGGTCAGCCGGGTTAGATCTATTGAACTGACCACCTTCGAGACCTCAACGAATGGCCGACTATCGGGCTTATTCCCCAGCCGCCGCAGGAAACTCTTCATAGCAGGCATCGTCAGCAATGCAGAGACCAAGAGCTCGGTCGGCGGCACGCCGCAAATTGAGCCGAACGGGATCTTCCTTCCATATGGCAACGAATACGGTGGTAATGGCACGGTGGACGATATCCCGGAGCACTCTTGAGGCCACCATTGGATAAGCGGCGACCCGAGGGTACTCGAACATCTTGCGAATGTAGTTGGCGCTCACGGCAGCCACGGCTCGCCGATCGGCATCACTAGTGCCGCTACGAAGCTCAAATGATTGCGCGGTGGCCTGCTCAAGCAGCATTGACAGGTCCTGTCCAAATTCTCTGAGCTTGTCCTCTGGGCAATCCCTTTGAATCAGGTAAGCCTTGAGCGCGAGCTCGAGCGAGCGGCTGAGCAGGAATTGCAGTGTACGGGCCGAAATGTTGGACCGGCCCCGGGCCGAATAGGCATCGGCCGCAGCAGCAACCGCCATCGCCTGGTTTAACAGGTTGATGCAGGAGTGCCTTTCGTTGTCGGCCGCTGCTGCGCTCCCGGCATCCTTGATCAATCCCCCGTTTAAGCCGGGTGATGAGCCACCTTGCGCAGCCGCGAGTGCACCGTTGGCAGCGTCCCCTTCACGACGGCTGGGTGTCGGGGCTCGCCTGGCAATGCGGCGCTTCCCGCCAGCAACAAGACGGCGGTGGGCGGTCATCTATGATCGCGATTCATTTTTCCCAACGCGTTTCAGCGTCGGTTCGTCCGGCTTCGCCGCATCTACGGACGGATTGACTTTTGACGCACTGGGTGTGCTTTCAAGAATGGACAGTGCAGAAGTATCGGGCAGGTCCTGCGAATCACCGGCTCGCGATCGCGTCCAAACAGCATTTCCCAGAGAGTCGTGTTCGACGCGACCGCCCGGCCCGTCCGGGCGGCGGCGCCAGCTCGGGCGCTTCAGTTTCACAGTATCGACCATAAAACCTGCTCACCTCAAAAAGAGGGTGACTGCAATGGCAAAGCTGCGGAGACAGGCTATTTGCTGCAGTGCCTGAATGCAGCGACTTCAGTCACGCTCGTGCGTTTTTATGGTGCGACGTTCTTCGTTCCCGGACCAGAGGCGACCCCGAATTGTGATCGCCATCACAGGTGAACCGCACTATGTCCAAGGCACATTGCAAGGACCCGACCACGGTCTGTCCGGCGGCGCGTAAAATCGCCCCGGTCCTTTCGGACACCATGGTCTATGTAAATACCCCGCACGCCCGGGCTCATCTCCCCGGCGCGCCTCCAGCCTGCGTAGCCCAAGGCAGCTTAATTTACCGGCCTATATCTCATCCTCCGGACTTGATGCCTGTTTCAGCCCTGAGAGCGGTTAACCCGCAGCGCGAGCCGGTACTGGCGTTGGCCTGGCTCCGTAGGGTCTAAAGGTTGATGCGATCAAAAAGGCGCCGATACCCATACCGAATGCACCGATGTAGAGCCATCCGTAACTGGCGAATGTGTCGTAGATCAAACCTCCAGCCAGCGGGCCCATCGCCATGCCCAGACTACCCGCCATTGCCGTTCCGCCGATGATCGTCCCCATCATCCGCAGCGGGAAATTTTCGCGCGCGAGTACTGCATAAAGAGGCATTACACCGGCGTAGACAAAGCCAAACACGGTCGCCACGGCGTAAAACGCGCCCAGCTCACGCACGAAGAAATAGGCCAGTGCGCCGAATGCCTGCAGCAGCAGGCCTGAGACCAGAACGGGTTTCGCTCCGAACCGGTCGCCCAGAAAACCGAATGCGACACGACCGCCCAGGCCTGCCAGCCCTTCCACGCTATAGATCGAAACAGCAGCAACCAGCGGGATCCCGCAACTTATCGCGTAGCTTACCGTATGGAAAATTGGACCAGAGTGCGTGGCGCAGCAAAAAAAATTCGTCAGCAGCAGCGTGATGAATTGCGGCGATCTGATTGCCCGGCCTAAGGTGATCTCTGATTGCGGCTCTTCGCGTAACGCAAGGCCGGCATTGTCGGATTGCAACGCCGGCGGACGACGCACCAGCAGCGCCACTGGAATCATGACGACCGCGGCGAGTGCGGCGAGGATTTGGAGAGACGTTCTCCAATCGTGGTGGGAAATGAGGTGTGCCGCCAAGGGCGACATGGTCATTGGCGCCATTCCCATGCCAGCGGAAACGAGGGACACGGCGAGGCTGCGCTGTGTGTCGAACCAGCCCGTCACGCACGCCATCATGGGCGCGAAGATGGCCGCCGTCGCACCGCCGATCACCAGGCCGAAGATCAGCTGAAACTCAATAAGGGATGTTGCCCGACTCGCCAGCGCCAGGGCTGTGGCCAGGACACTGGACCCTATCAGCACTACCAGGCGCGGACCGAAGCGGTCCGACAGGTTTCCCCAGACGATGCTTCCTACTGCCATGGCGAGAAAACCAAAGGTCATGGCGCTGGATACGCCAGTAATCGACCATCCGGTATCCCGTGAGAGGGGCCGAAGGAAAACAGGCAGTGAAAACATGGCGCCTATTGCCACGCAGCCCAAGAGGCCGCCGGCGGCAACGATCACCCATCGATAGTAGGATCTGCCCATCTTGTCCTTCCCATCCAACCGTCCCAGTTCATTTTAGCGACGAGCGAGACTGCCATGTTCCAGACCGACAGGCCCACCGAGCCGACAGGCACGTTGGACGGCGCGTCGCGGTTGATGAAATTAAAATAGCGGATGGGCAAGCGCAATTCGAGGAGTCGCAGGTCTCCGATGGCGAGCGGCGCTCGATTGAATCGGGATAATGATTCTAATGTTATGAATCTTAAGAAAACTTAGGTTGATTGGTGGCCGGGGGTCGATCCCGGCATTATCTCAAGGCCGAACTGAGATCGGGCAAAGAGGCAACCTCCCCTCCCCGGAAATGGCCGAGCGGCAGCCTCCACTTCGTAAGCGTCCCCGCAGAAGGACGCCCCGCGGGTGACCGATTTTGACCCGTTGCTACCGCTTGCGAACGGCAGCAATCGGGCAGGACAGCTAGACATCCCGGCGCTAGTCGCTACAGGGGTAAGGTCGCGCGATAATCCTGGTGGAGGTGGTTCTCATGCGACCCGGTACGGCGATGGTGATTTGCCTGTTGCTCCCTGCTGTGGCGAACAGTGCTGTCAAGGAGCGCGATATCAGCTACGAGTCGGGCAGCGTCGTGCTAAGAGGGTCCCTTGCCTACGACGACGCACTCCCGGGCAGGCGCCCCGGCCTTCTGGTGGTGCACGAGTGGTCAGGTCTCAATGAGCACGCACGTCACAGCGCCCGACGGCTCGCGGAAGCGGGTTACGTGGCGCTTGCTCTCGACATGTATGGGGAGGCCAAGCAGGCGCACCGTCCAAGAGAGGCCCTCATGCTCTCGGCGGAGATACGGACCCACCTGCCGCTCATGCAGGCACGCTTTGATGCCGCGCGCGACCTCCTGCGCGCGCAACCAAATGTCGATCCAACACGCATCGGTGCGATCGGCTACTGCTTCGGTGGAGGGGTGGTGCTGGACATGGCGCGCACGGGGGAGGATTTGCGCGGCGTGGTGAGTGTACACGGCGTGCTCGACACTGCAGCACCTGCGAAGGCAGGCGCCGTTAAGGCAGACGTGCTCGTACTCACCGGTGGCGCCGATCCCTACGTGACAAGAGACCAGGTCGGCGAACTTGATCATGAACTTCAAGCCGCCGGAGCGCGCTACAAGATCGTTACCTATCCTGGCGCGAAGCACTCCTTCACCAATCCCGCGGCGAAGGAGTACGGCGGCAAGCAATTCGATATGCCGGGAGATGAGTACAACGCCGATGCGGACCGGCGGTCATGGAGCGAGATACTGGCGTTTCTGGAGAGGGTGATGAAATAAGGCGGACGGACGGCACCCACAACGACCGCATTCCGAGGTTCTACACGGGCAGTCGGCTGACTGCTCATGGCGGAGAGCCGCCCTTTGGGCTCCCGATGAGCGGTCATTGGGCAGGGTACTTGGCGGCGGGCAGACCCGGCGTAGCAGGGATCCGGACGGCATGGCATCAAGAACGCCCGACGCCTAGATGATTTTGGCGGCACCGCTCAACACCAATACACGGCACGATGCCAAGGGATCGCCGACTACTGAGTCAGGGCGCGCAATTTTTCCTTGTCGCTATCGGTCGGAAAGTGATGCAGGCCAAGAATGATACCGGCGAGTGTCTTCACGGAACCTGACGCTTTCGGGTCACTTACTATGGCCTCGAGGCTTGGCTTGTCAGCAGCTGCTGTCGTGTGCTGGACGTTCATCAGCGCCTTGGCGACGGTCCGCTCATCCGCAGTCGTTGCCTTGTCCTCTAAGATCTTCGCCAGCGCCTGCTTGTCCACATCACTGGGCGCATGCTGAAAATTCGTCATTATTCCCGCCATGCCCTGCACGGCCTTGCTCTCTGCGGCGTTTGCTAGGTTCGCAGTGAGGCCGAGGAGTAGCACGGTCCCCAATATGCCTATCGAATTTCGCATGGCCATCCTCCTGGGCAATCAGCCCATTCAATATTTTTCGCGACGCCTATCAAGGAACCAGATACTTGATCAAGTGGTAGCGGGGGAGCGTTTTGTTGAAGCTCTGTGGTTTGAACTGAGATAGGGCAACGAGCCACCTCCCCTCCCCAGAACTCGCAGACCGGCGACGTCCATCCTGCGCGCAGCCCGTTGCAGAGCGTATCGGGGCGACCGCCTATGCCCCCCAGCGAAGGGTTGTGAGCGACCGCTTTCGGCACGCGTTGAGCTTCGAACGTGTGAGGGGCCGACCCCATCACATCAGTTGGCCACTGCGGATTCAGGCGGAAGTCTCTGCGCCCGAATCCAACTATCCGTCCGGGAGTCCAACAGTTCGAGCGGAAGGACACCGCCGCTCAGCATCTCGTCGTGAAAACGACGGATGTCAAATCTCGCGCCCAACTCCCTCTGAGCACGATCACGCAATTCGCGGAACTTCAGTTGACCCAGCTTATAAGCGAGGGCCTGCGCTGGCCACGCGATGTAGCGATCCGTTTCCGACTGAATGCTAGGCTCATCAATGGCCCCAGATTTTCGGAAGAACTCGACCACCTGATCGCGAGTCCAAGCCTGTGAGTGGATGCCGGTATCGACGACCAGTCGCACGGCGCGGAACAACTCGCTGGAAAGTCTACCGTAGTCGCTCGCCGGATCCTGATAGAAGCCCACCTCCTTGCCGAGCTGCTCGGCGTATAGCGCCCAACCTTCAATGTAGCCCGAGTTCCCGCCATGTTGCCGAAACTTCGGCAGCGCGGTTATCTGCTGTGCCACGGACAGTTGCATGTGATGTCCGGGTATACCCTCGTGATATGCGATTGCTTCGTCATTGATCAGCGAGCGGTTGGCGAAATGCGAAGTGGCCACTGTCACTCGGCCCGGTCGCTGTCCATCAGGCGTGCCGGTCTGATAGTGGGTGGCCATCGCTGCCTGGAAATCCGGGATGGCTTCGACGGTGATCGGAGAGCTCGGGATGTAGCCGAACAATTCCGGCAGCTTTGGCCGCATCTGTGCGATGTACTTACGAAAGTCCTCGAGGATCTGTTCCGCTGAGACCGGCCGGTATTTGGGGTTGGTCTTGAGCGACTCTCGGTACGAGGCGAGATCATCGAAGCCTTCACGATGCGCTATCACCAGCATCTCGGCTTCAATCCGGTCTATCTCGCGCAGACCGATCTGGTGTATCTGGTCTGGAGTCAGCGTGCTGACGGTGGTGCGGCTAACAATATCATTGAGATAGCGTTTTTCACCGCCGGGCAGCGACTCCACAGCGAGCGTAGTACGGCCATGGGGCGCGTACTCCGTGCCAATGAAGTGGCTGAACGCCCGGTATGCAGGCAGAACCTCGTTGGCGACCGCGTCGGTGATCGTCCTGGTCAGGCGCTTCTGATCGTCCGGTGAGATGCCGGCAGGAAATTTTCGGGTGGGCAGCAGGAAGGGATCAGCCTCGATCACGCCGTCACATTGCGCGGGCACCTTCTCGAGCAGGAAGCGCACCGGCATGAGATTGTCTCTCATTCCGGCACGGAGAACCTCTTCGGTCTCGGCAAATGCGCGCGGGATCTGGTGGAGACGAGCGATGTAGTCCTCGTACTGCTTCACCGACTCGAACGGGACGGCCAGCGCCAGATCGGCGAGACTAACATGCGGGCCGTTCATCTGGCTGACGGGCATCTCGTATTCTTTGAAGTTGTAGTCGTCAATGTTCTGCTGCAGCGCGCGCCCAAGCACTTCGTGGGACAGTTCATCCTGCTCTGAGAAGCCGGTCGTTGGAATGGCTCTCAGGTGCGCGAGGAATTCCTGGTCGCTCGCGTGCTCGGCACTGAGTGCTGCCAGGGAGTGTCTGTCCAATTGGTCGTTATACCGATAATCGCCGTAGGCGGTCGCTTGCTCCGGGTGGGCCCTAAGGTCTGCCTGATACCATTCCTCGAACAGCGCGTTCTGAGCGGCGACGCGCGCCCTGACATCGACCATATTGGCGCCAACCGACGCGCAGGCCGCAATGCAGAGGAACGCAACCGCGGAAACGGAGAGCATTAGAGAGCGCATGACGTGGAAGGGTAGCACTGCGCGACGATAACTGCCCAGTCCAAATCGGTGGCGCCGGAGTCGCACCGAACCTTGTGGCAAGCAGCCCTGAATTGGCCTACGCCCCACTGCGATAGTCCGCTCCAGTGCAAGCATCTCGAGCCCTCGAATGCCGCCAACTTGCCGAGAACCGCCATATGGGCTCTCCAAGATTGGTCATTGGGCAGGTATTTGACGGCAGCCGGCTCCGGCGTAGCAGGGAACCTGACGGCGTGGCGCTAAGAACGCTCGGCGCCTGGATGATTTTGGTAGCGGGGGACACTTCCAATTTCGACAAATACCTGACACCAATGGCTGCATCCATAGCGGAATACTCACGGGCAACCTAACGAGCGTCCCACCGGCCACGTTCACAGGGTGTGACGGAGTGATGTCTACGGGGGCCGCCGTGGTCAGACCGCGCGCGGCTGGGCTGGCAATGACTGACCAGTCGCAGGCGTA
>DATFUG010000333.1:0-3899 GCA_035261025.1 Steroidobacteraceae bacterium
GGACCACGCGTGGCCGGAAACTCGTGCCGCGCTCGGCCAGCACGCTGGCCATGTGCGCGAGCTGCAGGGGCGTGACCGTGAGGTATCCCTGGCCGACGCCCAGGTTGACGGTTTCGCCCGGATACCAGACCTGATCCTGCGGCCGCTTGTAGGCCTGGCGCTTCCACGCCGGTGTCGGCAGGAGCCCGGGTTTTTCCCCGCTGATGTCGATGCCGGTGAGCGCACCCAGCCCGAACTGGGCGGCAAAGGCGGCGATGCGGTCGACGCCGATCTGCGCGGCCAGGCCGTAGAAGTAAACATCGCAGGAACGCGCGATGGCATCGACCAGATCCACGGCGCCGTGCTTGCCGCCCTTGCCCTCCCGGTACAGGTGGCTGCTGCCGGGGAGGTGGAAGACCCCGTCGCAGAACTGGCGCTTGGCCGGATCGACGAGGTGATAGGTCAAGCCTGCCAACGCCATCACCGGCTTGATGGTGGAGCCGGAGGGATAGGCGCCGCGCAGAGCGCGATTGAGCAGCGGTTTGTCGGGGTTGTCGGTCAGCTGGCTGTACTCGCTCCGGGTCAGCCCGCGACTGAACAGGCTCGGATCAAAATCCGGATGGCTCACCAGCGCCAGCACGTCGCCGTTGGCAGGATCGATGGCGACCACGGCGCCGCGACGCTCGCCCAGGGCCAGTTCGGCCGCCTGCTGCGTGGGCAGGTCGAGCGCCAGCACCAGATCCTTGCCGGCCACCGGCGCTTCCGAGCGCAGTTCCGGCTGGTAGGCGCCCTGGAACTTGACCGACCGGCCCTGCGCGTTGACCAGGATCTGGCTGTAGCCGTTCAGCCCGTGCAGCTGGGTTTCGTAGGAGCTCTCCACGCCCAGCTTACCGATCAGCGTCGTGCCGGCGTAACCGGGATGGTCGATGCGGTCCAGCTCATCCTCGCTCACCGCGGCGACATAGCCGAGGGCGTGCACGCCCAACTCACCATAAGGATAGTGGCGGGTCTGGCGCGCCCGCAGGTCCACCCCTTCGAACTCGTGCCGATGCACGGCAAAGCGCCCGATCTCTTCATCGCTGAGCCGCAGGCGGATCGGCACGCTGTCGAAACTGCGGCGCGAGCGGATGATGCGGCGCAGGGGATCGATGTCCTCGTGGTTGATCAGGTTCAGCGCCGCCAGGCGCCGCAGCGTGTCGTTCAGATCGGGAGTCTGTTCGCGGATCAGCTCGAGCTGGAAGGCGGGCTCGTTGTCGACTAGTACGCGGCCCCGTCGATCGAGGATCAGGCCGCGGCTGGCCGGTACTGGGTCCTGGCGCACGCGATTGCCCTGCGAGAGCTCGAGGTAGTAGTCATGGCGGACGATCTGCAGGTGAATGAGCTTGCCCAGCAGCGTAAGGCTCAGCAGCCCGACCAGCAGCAGGGCCGCGAAGGTGCGGCTGGCATAGATGCGCTGTTCATTCCACTGGTCCTTGATGCGCATGGGGGCCGCTCCCTCAACGCGCCGAGTGGAAGCGGCCGAGCAGGCCGACCACGAATGGCCAGATCAGTGCACCGCTGAGCGTGTGGACCCAGCGCAGCGGACTGGAGGAGGAGCGGCCGGTCCAGCCATCGATCACCCAGAGGAGCAGTTCATAGATGATCAGCGCCATCCACACGTACAGGGACTGCTCGAAGATCGGCTTGGCGCGCATCATCAGGTGGAGACGAATCGCCAGGTAGGTCACGAACGACAGTGCCAGGGCATGCTCGCCGAGGAGCGAGCCCTGGAACACATCAAGGGCCAGACCACCCACGAAGCCGAGCATCAGCCCGGCCACGAACGGAGTCATGGTCGACCAGTACAGCACCGCCAGCACCAGGAAGGCCGGGCGTATCACCGGCAGCCAGCCCGGGAGCGGGAGAATGGATAGCACCAGGCCGGCCGTCGAGGTGAGCAGGATGATCAGCAGATTTTCCCGATTGCTCATCGACCGCCCTCGGCCGGGGCTGGGGGGCCGGCGTCGCTGAGCGCCTGGGCCGCCGGTGGTGCCGCCGGATGGGCCGGATCGAACTCGATCAGCATCACCTCGCGCGCGCGATCGATCATGGCCAGCGGCTCGGCCTGGACCTGCGCGACCAGCTGGCTGGGCTCACGGCTCACACCGGTGATGCGTCCCACGGGATAGCCGGCGGGGAACACTCCGCCCAGCCCTGAACTGACGAGCAGATCGCCGCTCTTGACGTCAGAGTTCACCGCCAGGTAGCTCAACAGCAGTTCGTGCGCATTGCCCGATCCCACCGCGATGGTGCGCAGTCCGGTGCGTGTGATCAGGACCGGCAGCGCGTGCTCGGGATCGGTGATCAGGATGACTTCGGCGCTCCACGGCCCGGCGTGCACCACCTGGCCCAGTACGCCGGTTCCGTCGACCACGGCCTGGTTGACGTGCACCCCGTCACGGGTGCCCTTGTTGATGATGAAGCGCTGGCGGAGCGGCACGGCTTCGACCCCGATCACTTCGGCAACGAACCACTTCTTCACCAATGGGGGCAGGGCGGCGCGCAGGGCGCGCAACTCCGTATTCTCCTGCTCTAGGGCCTGCTGGCGCAGCACCGCCAGCTGCAGTACCTGCAGCTGCCGCTGCAGACGCAGGTTCTCGCTGCGCAACGTCGTGCGCGAGGCAAAGCTGTCGGTCAGCCAATGCCACACGGCGGCCGGGGAATTCACGGCGATCTGCACGGGATAGGCGGCGGCGGCCAGCCCGAATCGCAGGCGCTCGGACCAGCGCGCCCGCTGGTCCAGGTACATGAGCATCAGCGACAGGAGGGCGTAGGCGGTGAAGCGCAGTCCCGGTGAAGGCCCGCGCCCGTAGATGGGCCGACCGTCGCTTGTGCCGAAACCGGCCAAATTGGAGGCCCTCTATTCCAGGCCGAAGTGACCGGGGCCCATCTGGTCCATGAGTTCGAGAATACGGCCGCCGCCGCGCGCCACGCAGGTGAGCGGATCGTCGGCGATGACTACCGGAAGCCCGGTCTCCTCCATCAGGAGCTTGTCGATGTCGCGCAGCAGTGCGCCGCCGCCGGTGAGGACGATGCCGCGCTCGGCCACGTCGGCACCGAGCTCGGGGGGAGTCTGTTCGAGCGCCTGCTTGACCGTGCTGACGATGCCCTGCAGGGGCTCCTGCAGCGCCTCGAGGATCTCGTTGCTGTTGAGCGTGAAGCTGCGGGGCACCCCTTCGGACAGATTACGCCCCTTGACCGAGAGTTCGCGCACCTGCTGGCCCGGGTAAGCCGAGCCGATTTCGATCTTGATGCGCTCGGCCGTGGCATCGCCGATCAGGATGCCGTAGTTGCGGCGCACGTAGTTCATGATCGATTCATCGAAGCGATCGCCCCCGATGCGCGCCGAACTGGCATAGACGATGCCGTTGAGCGAGAGCACGGCGACTTCCGTCGTGCCGCCACCGATGTCGAGCACCATGGAGCCCCGCGCCTCCTGCACCGGGAGACCCGCGCCTACCGCCGCGGCCATGGGCTCGCTGACGATGGCCACGTTGCGTGCGCCGGCACCCTCGGCCGATTCACGGATGGCGCGGCGCTCGACCTGCGTCGAGCCGAAGGGCACGCACACCAGCACGCGCGGCGAGGGTTTGAGGAAACGATTCCCGTGCACCTTGTTGATGAAGAACTGGAGCATTTTCTCCGTATAGGTGAAATCGGCGATCACGCCGTCCTTCATCGGTCGCACTGCGGTGATATGGCCCGGCGTGCGGCCGATCATGCCCTTGGCTTCCGCCCCGACGGCGACGATGATCTTGCCGCCGCGCGAAGGCTCGTCCTGCACGGCGACCACCGAGGGCTCGTTCAGGACGATGCCCCGGTCGCGGACGTAGATGAGCGTATTGGCGGTGCCCAGATCGATCGACAAGTCGCTGGAGAAA
>DATFUG010000334.1:0-3905 GCA_035261025.1 Steroidobacteraceae bacterium
ATTCGCGAGCAATATCGCCGTTGCCTCGTCGTCGCTCATGAACTTGCTGCTGTACACATGCCCATTGCCAATCCGGTGCTGCAATGGGATTCGCCATTGCCAGCCGGCAGCGCGCGCGGTGGCGCGAGTGTAGGGCAGCAGCTCACCGGACGACGCACAGGGCACCGCCAGCGCGCGATCGCAGGGTAGGTAGTGAGTCCAGTCGTCGTACCCGGTCTTTAGCTGCTGCTCGATCAGCAGGCCGCGGAACCCCGAGCAGTCAATGAAGAGTTCGCCTGCGACCCGCGTACCGTTCTCGAGAATTACCGCCTCGATATAATCATCGGCCGCGCGCTGCACAACTTCGACGATCTTGCCCTCGACGCGCTGCACGCCACGTGACTCACTGAGTCGCCGCAGATATTTGGCATACAGGCTGGCGTCGAAATGAAAGGCATGTACGATCTCTCCCAACGGAGAATTGGGCATGTCGCCCGCGGCCCACATGAATTTGTTCTGCTTGGCCGCGACTCGATTGATGGAGTACTCGGCCAGATCGGCCGCCTTGCCGCGTTGATACATCCGCTGCCAGTACTGATCGAAGCTGATCGTCCACAGGTCCTGGCCGAAGCGCCCGAAACCGTGCATGTAGCGATCACCAATCTTGCCCCAGTCGACAAACTCTATGCCAAGCTTGAAGGTGCCCTGCGTCTCGCGCATGAACTCCTTCTCGTCCAGCCCGACGACCTTGTTGAACAGCTGGATCATCGGGATCGTGGCTTCGCCCACGCCAATGATGCCTATGTCATCCGATTCGACGACGCGAATCTGGTACTTGCCCCGTAGCATCTTGGATAGTGCCGCGGCCGCCATCCAGCCCGCGGTACCACCGCCAACGATGACGATATCCCTCAGCAGGGGGTCCCGAATCTCTGGCATCGAGGTGCGTTCCTCACGAAAAGGCCCCGGCCGTACGTCACGACCAGGGCCCTAAAGGCTGGGCGCAGCTGGCCAGCGGCGCCACGCAAGTCACTGACTAGAACCGGTAGTTCACACCAAACAGGTAGGTCTTGCCATAGTTGACGTGAGTTTTCTCATTGGACGGTGTGTCCTGGTACTCGATATAAGGCGCGTTGTTGATATTGTTCGCCTGCAGCAGCAGCGACAAACCCTTCACCGGGCCGCTGTGCAGCTCGTAACCGAGCTGCACATCAGTGATGCGCTCGGATTTCACGAAGACGAGCTGGTTGTCGCCCTTGAAATCGGTGATGGTGCCGATGAAATCAGAACGATGGCGTTGGCCGACGCGCGCGGAAAATCCATATCTCTCGTAGTAGAGGGTTATCTGATCGACCGTCTTGGAGAGTCCCGGCAGCGGGATGGTCAACAACGTGATGTTCTGCACCTGGAGTCCGGATATCGGCAGCTTCACGGAACTGTCGGTATAGGAGTAGCTGGCCTGGACGCCGAAGCCCTCCAGCCAGGAGGTCATGAGGCTGAAGGGAATGGACGCGGACAATTCGATGCCGTCAATCCGGCCTCCCGTGCCGTTTACCGGACGAGTAAGCTGGCCAATTGTCGAGCCGCCTACGGGCAGCGGCGTCTGGGCGTTCACGTAGGGAGCGAAATCGAACTGGGCGAACTCCCGGATGATGTAAGTGCTCAAATCCTTATAGAACAACGCCGCACTGAGGTAGCCCTGCTTCCCAAAGTACTTCTCATACGAAACGTCGAGCGCAGTGGCGCGAAACGGCTTGAGTCTCGGGTTGCCGGCACTTCCCGTAAGAATGCCCTGTTGGTTGTCTACGTTAAATTGCAGGCTGGCCCGCATGTCGTTGAGGGTCGGTCGCGCCATCTGGCGAGCGAGACCTAGCCTCAGATCCTGGCCTGACCCCAGGTCAGCAACGAGATTCAAGCTCGGCAGCACGTCGTTGTACTTGGCGCCGTCGGTATTGACGGAGAGGTTGCAGACGTCCAACGGGCAGGCCGCACCATCTACACTTCGGGCAGTGGAACTCTGATCCGTGTTCACCACTTGTAAGCCCGCGTTCCCGCGCACCGGCAGACCGAATAGCGTGTGTTCAATATTCAACTTGACGTATGCCGTCGTGACCTTCTCATGGACGGTCCAATTCTTGTTGGCAATATCAGCGACCAGCTTCGAGGCCACGGTGTAAACGGAGCCGATCGAGCCGTCCGGATTCCAGGCCAGGTAGGTCAGACCCGATCCGGGAGCCGTAGCCACCGTACCACCGGGCACCGGCACTGCAGCAAAGGGGCTGCTCGGGTCGCCAACGAGCAGTCGACCTTCAATGTAGGTGCGGTCTTTGGTGCGATCAGCGTAGTTGAGGCCGAAGTCTACGTTGGAGAAAAACTGCCCAGAACCGAGGTCTCGCTTTGCACTGAGCCGGAATGCGTCAAGTTTGTCGTCGGTCAGAGGCTGGCTCGAATAGCCGGCCTGAGGCGTCGTGCTGGCGCCATTGACAAGGTTGCCGCCCCAGCCTTCGACGTCAGTGAGTTGCATGACCGTAGCGTCACTCAGACTCGGCGTGGCAGTGTATGTCGCGCTCGTGACGCTGTTGCCATCGAACCCGGTCCAGCTGATCGACCCGCAGGCCGCGGGTGTGGTGTTGCAGTTACCGGGTAGCCCGGCTGTGGTTTGTGTGTTGGCAGACTTTCGCTTGGCTTCAGAAGTTGCCAGATCGAGCGTGGCCGTCCAGACGTCCATCTTGAGGGAGTTATTCCAACCGTAGGAATAAATCTTATCGTGTGTCGCTGTGCTGTCGTTGCGTGAAACGCCTTTGAATCCGGAAAACGTGCCGGCTGTTATTACGCCATTCGTAATCGTGGTGGGGGTGATGTAGGTGGGGCTAGAGTCGCCATCATAATTCTGGCCCCATTCTGGATATGCTGGCAACAGCGGTGCCTGTACGCCCTGCTCGAGCAAGTTGATATCAAACTTCGTGTAAAACGCATCGAACGTGCTTTCGAAATTCTCGTTCGGCTTGTATTGCAACGTCCCCATCAACGCTTCGCGCAGCTGGTGAGTCTTGTCCACCAGATCATTGAACCCGCCCGGCGCCCTGCCGATCGTCGCAACAGGACAGCCGTTATTGTTGGCCACCGGGCAGACGTCGTTGACTCCCCAGGACCCGAAGTTCTGCGTAGTGCCGGAGGTCTCTTTCAGGCGGGCATAGCCCACGGCCAGACCCAATGTGCGGTCGGCGAACTGATCAACGTAGGAGAGATTGACGCGCGACCCGTCGCCGGAAGGCGTGCTCAGGCCTTTGCCCAACTGTTCCTTGCGATAGTTGACAGCGAAAGCGCGCTTACCGAATTCCAGCGGGCGCACCGTCTTCATGTCGATGGTGGCCGACAGTCCCTGGCCGATCAAGCCGCCATCGGGCGTCTTGTAGACGGTCACGCCACTGAGCAATTCCGAGGGGTACTGGTCGAATTCGACGAAGCGGCTGTCGCCGGTACTCACCTGCTCGCGACCATTGAGCAACGCGGTAGAGAAATCAGGCGCAAAGCCACGGACACTGATACCCGTAGCACGACCGTTGGTGCGCTGTGCAGCCAGGCCCGGCAGGCGCGCCAGCGACTCGGCGATGCTGGTGTCAGGCAATTTACCTATGTCTTCGGCAGATACGGCCTCCACGATCGAGTCAGAATTCTTTTTTTCCGCAATCGCACTCTCGATGGCGGCGCGGATGCCGGTGACAACCACTTCCTCGAGAGGGGCAGTGTCCGCGGCGCTGGTCCCCGCCGGCTCGTCAGCCGCGAAAGCAGGTGCGCCAGCGGCCATCAACAATATGGCGCAACCCGTCGCTGTGGAGCTGACGGTGAACGCGGCCCGACGGGCAGCCGGCTGGGTCGGGTAGATCGTCTTAAACGTCTTCACCAAGCTTCTCCTTGAAAATCGT
>DATFUG010000335.1:0-8999 GCA_035261025.1 Steroidobacteraceae bacterium
GGCCGAGACGGCCTGCAAGGCAGCAAAGGACCGCGGACGGAATCGTGTCGAGCTGTTTGCCGATTCCGACCAGAGCCTCATGCGCCGATTCGACGACATGGGCGTGTTTCGCCGGGTCGTCGAGGCACTGGGCGCAGGAGGCTTCACACTCTTCGCGCAACCCATCGTGCCGCTCCGGAACCGCAAGCGGCCCACCTCCTACGAACTGCTCGTGCGCATGAATGGTACGGACGGCAGCGCACTTGCCCCCGACATGTTTTTCTCGGCCGCCACCCGCTACCAGCTGCTCCCAAAACTCGATCGCTGGGTGCTCAATGAGACGATGAAGCAGCTGCAGCCCTACGCGGCGCTGCTCGCGGAGTGGAACATCTCGTTTGCGATCAACATTTCCGGACAGTCCCTGGGTGATTCCGAGTTCACCGACTTCGCACGCTCGACCCTGAAGGGCTCAGGAATAGATCCGAAGTGGATTACGCTGGAGATCACGGAGAGTGCGGCCATCGGCAACCTTGAGATCGCGAAGAAGTTTATTTCACGCATGACGGCACTCGGCTGCCGCTTCGCACTCGATGACTTCGGGACGGGCCTCTCCTCGCTGGCCTACCTCAAGGAACTGGCGGTCTCGAGCATCAAGATCGACGGAGTCTTCGTCCGCGATCTGCTCAGCAGTTCGCGCTCGGAGGCGATGATCGAGGCCGTCATGACGATCGCGCATGAACTCAGGCTGGACACGGTGGCCGAATTCGTCGAATCCCAGGAGATAAGCGAACGTCTGATGGCGTTCGGCGTGACGCACGGTCAGGGTTATGCCTTCGGCCGACCCGAACCTCTAAAGGCCCTGCTCGCCTCGCTTGCTGCCGGGCGTCAGCCCGACCAGGACCTGCGCAAGCAAGCCGGAAGCTGACGTCCGCGGTTCGACTCAATCGCGGTGACGTAAGTGTGCTGGGGAACCGACAGGCCGCTTGTTGGTCGCGTAGCCCCGGGTCTCCGGGTGGCGCCGTGGTCGCCGTCGCCGCCAGTCCGGCCTACCGGCGAATATTGAAGACTTTGCCCGGCGGGGTTGTGTTGCCGGGCCATTGGACCGGGTTCGGCTCGGTGATCAATGGGATCGTCGGGATCGCCGGCTGCATGTTGGCGGGCTATCTCCTGTCTAGCGCCTTCTAGCGCCGGGCACTCCTAAGTGCGCCAGCGCACTGAAGAGGCGCCCACACCTGATTAGCCTGTGCGGAGGCTGGGACCATCCCCTCTCGCCCGCGCCGTCGCGGGCAGCCAAGGACACCATGAACAGCTTCAATAGGTTGAACACGGGCGTTGAATCCGGCACCGGGGAGCCGGTTCAGTCGACCGAGGCTCGCGGGCCGAAGTCGCTGCCCAGTCGCGATGCATTGCAAGGGAAATGGCGGCGGCAGATTGGCGCCGCCAAGCTTAGCTGGGGAAAGTTGACCGATGATGAGCTGATGAAGCTCGAGGGTCCTGCCGAGAAACTCACCGGCCTGATTCAGGAGCGCTACGCCCTCACCCGTGACGCCGCCGCACGGCAGGTCACGAATTTTTTTGACCAGTATCCGTCCTGACCTGCGCTGCCCGCAGCACGACACCTAAGTTGCGCAATATCACCGCCGTCGACGTGACCCAGAAGCCCTCGGGAGCGTCACGCGCGCGCAACGAGCCGTCCGTTCACGACGACCTCACGGGACCGCGGCTCCAATCCAGTATCGGGCCGCTGGAGAACCGCCTGCTCGCCGCCCTGCCTGAAGCCGACTTTGCGCGGCTCGCCCCGCATCTGGAGCGGGCGCTGATGCCACTCGGTGAAGTGCTCTATGAGCCGGGTGGTCGCCTGCAACACGTCTATTTTCCAACCACGGCCATCATTTCGCTGCACTATACCTGTGAGAACGGCGCCTCCGCGGAAATCGCCGGCGTCGGCAATGAAGGGATGCTCGGCGTCTCGCTGTTCATGGGCGGTGACACCACACCCAGCGGTGCTGTCGTTCAGACCGCCGGTCACGGCTACCGCCTGGCCTCGAAGCGGCTGGTCGAGGAATTCAATCGTGGGGGCCCGATGCTGCGCCTGTTGTTGCGCTACAGCCAGGCACTGCTCACCCAGATGGCGCAGACCGGCGCCTGCAACCGCCACCATTCCGTGGCGCAACAGTTGTGCCGCTGGCTGCTGCTGACGCTCGATCGCCTGCCGAGCAACGATCTGGTCATGACGCAGGAGCTGATTGCCAGCATGCTGGGGGTACGCCGCGAGAGCGTGACCGAGGCGGCGGGAACCCTAAAAGACGCTGGCGTCATCAGCTATCGCCGGGGCCACATCACCGTCCTCAGCCGCGAAGGACTGCAGACCCACGTGTGCGAGTGCTACGCCGTCGTAAAAGCCGAATTCGATCGCCTGCTGGGCGACGTCCTGTACCAGTGAGCCCAATTCCCATGACCAGCAATGAGTCCCGTTCCCCTGTCGCCATCGCGAGCACCGGCGTGACGGATGTCGTCAGTGAGATGCGACGCCAACAGGAACTCCTGAAAACCGGCGCTCTGCAAAACGCCATCCTCAATAGCGCCAACTTCTCCATTATTGCCACCGATGAGAAGGGCATCATTCAGCTCTTCAACGTGGGCGCCGAACGCATGCTGGGATATTCGGCGGCCGAAGTGGTCAACAAGATCAATCCCAGCGACATGCACGACCCGCAGGAGGTGCAGGCGCGCGCCGAGTCACTGAGCCTCGAGCTGGGCACACCGATCATGCCGGGCTTTGAAGCCCTGGCCTTCAAGGCCTCCCGCGGCATCGAAGACAGCTACGACCTGACCTACATCTGCAAAGACGGCAGCCGCTTTCCTGCGGTCATTTCGATCACGGCATTGCGTGACGACTACGATGAATTGATCGGCTACCTGCTGATCGGGGCCGACAATTCGGTGCGCAAGCAATTTGAACTGGAGCTGACCAACGCCAGGGCCGCCGCGGAACGCGCCAATCTGGCGAAGACGGAATTTCTGTCCAACATGAGTCACGAGCTGCGTTCACCACTCAACGCGATCCTCGGCTTCGCTCAGCTGCAGGCGTCCGACACCGCGCCGCAGACCGACAATCAGAAGGAGAACACCGGGCAGATACTCCAGGCCGGCTGGTATCTGCTGGATCTGATCAACGAGATCCTGGACCTGGCGCTGATCGAATCCGGCAAGCTGCTGGTGTCGCTCGAGCCCATGTCACTGGACGAAGTCCTGCTCGATTGCCAGACCATGATCGAGCCGCAGGCTCAGAAATACGGCGTGACCATGCAGTTCCTCCCGATGGGGAAGCCCTGCTTTGTACGCGCCGATCGCACCCGGGTGAAACAGATCCTTCTCAACCTGCTGAGCAATGCCATCAAGTACAACCATGCCGGGGGCACGGTCGTTGTCGAGTGCATATTGAGGTCCCCGGAACGCATACGCGTCAGCGTCCGCGACACGGGCGCCGGGCTCGCTGCGGACAAACTCAGCCAGCTGTTCCAGCCCTTCAATCGTCTGGGCCAGCAGTCCGGCGGCGAAGAGGGCACCGGCATCGGGCTGGTCATGACCAAGCGCCTCGCGGAACTGATGGGCGGCGTGATCGGCGTGGAGAGCACCGTTGGAATCGGGAGCGTGTTCTGGGTCGAATTGATCCGGGCGCCGCGACCACAATTCGCGGGAGGCGCAGCGGAAGTCGCGTTGCTGGCCCCGATCCCGCTTCAGATCGGTAGTGCCGTCCGCACCGTGCTGTATGTGGAGGACAATCCCGCCAACCTCAAACTGGTGGAACAACTCATTGCGCGCCGCCCGAACATGCGGCTCCTGAGCGCCGCGGACGCTATGGTGGGCATCGAGCTCGCACGCACGCAGCGGCCCGAGGTGATCCTGATGGACATCAATCTGCCGGGTATCAGCGGTATCCGGGCCCTGAAGCTGCTGCGCGAAGACCCCCTGACGCGCCATATCCCGGTGGTCGCCATCAGCGCCAATGCCATGCCGCACGATATTCGCAAGGGACTGGAGGCCGGCTTCTTCCAATACCTGACCAAGCCCATCAGGGTCGACGCCTTCATGAAGGCACTCGACGTGGCGCTGGAAGCCTCGAAAGCCGCACCGGCTGCCATCGGGCCGCAGGGAGCCGGACAATGATCAGCGAGGCCGAAATCCTGAGCGGCAGAATACTCATCGTCGACGATCTGGCCGCCAATGTCCGGTTGCTGGAACAGATGCTCCGCGGCGCTGGCTATACCCTTATCGACTCGACCATGGACTCGCGCGAGGTCTGCGAGCTCCATGGCAAGAACCACTACGACCTGATCCTGCTCGACCTGTTGATGCCGGGCATGGACGGCTTCGCGGTGCTGGAAGCACTCAAAGCCATTGAGGCGGAGCGGTACGTGCCGGTGCTGGTCATCACCGCCCAGCCGGGGCACAAATTGCGCGCCCTGCAGGCCGGCGCCAAGGATTTCATCAGCAAGCCGATCGACCTGATCGAGGCCAAAGCCCGGATCCACAACATGCTGGAAGTGCGATTGCTGTACCGCCAGATCGCAAACCACAACCTAGTGCTGGAGCAGACGGTGAGGGAACGGACCGCCGAACTGCGCGTCAGCGAAGAACGATTTCACCGCCTCACCGAACTCTCGTCCGACTGGTACTGGGAGCAGGACGCGAGCGGTCAATATACGGAGCTCTCCGGGCCAGCCCTGGAGATGCTCGGCATCCATGGCGACCCCCCGCCTGCGCTCCCCACTCCCGACGTGCCTGGGCCGCGCTGGAATGAGCCGGGGCGCTCCAGTCTTGATGCGAATATCGCCGCCCGGAGGCCGTTCCTGGACCTGATCTGCAGCAGGACCAACACCGACGGCTCACAGCAGTTCTTCCAGGTGAGCGGCGAGCCCATATTCAGTCAATCCGGGCGTTATACGGGATACCGCGGCATCGGCATGGATGTGACTGAGCGCCTGCACAACCCCTGAGTCCGCGAATGTGTCGGGCAAGCCCTTAGTGCACGCGCCGCTCCGAAAGCACAGATCCGGCAGGCATATCCACTCAGGGGTGAATCGATTGAATCGCGGCGACATTCAATGCGTGGAGCGGGAGCCTGAACACGAGTCTGTAGTCGTTGGAATCCGGCCCGAAGGACTCCCGACTCAAGTCCCAGGTGACGCGTGTCGCCACTTCGACACGCACATCGCTTTGGGACCTGATTTGCAGATCGAGGAGAACTTTCCTGTGGACGACGCCGAACGCGGCGCGCTGAGGCATCCCGGCATCACATCGAACCTGTTCCAGCCGCAAGCCGTAAGAGCGCCGGTTCGTACCGCGCGACCACAGCGGCTGGTTCACGTACAGCGTGACCTGTGGCCCAAGTGAGCTGGTCGGCTCCCACGCCCGGTCGCCTGCCCACGCGCCGGCGCCCACTGCTAACGCCACACACCCGATCGAGAAATCGGTCCTCAGTCGCTTACTGGTGGACTTGCACATTTGTTGCAACGGCTTCATGACACGAGCGGAGCTCACTGCGAGACTAGCCACCGCAAAGCGGGTTGTCGGTACGCCGGCGCACATTTTCGGGCCCGCGGCCGCGAGCTGTCTGTGTTTGCTGGTGTAGGGGCGGTCCTACAGCAACGAGCGAATTCATGAACACTGAATCGTGGCAGACTGGACCAGGGCCAAATCCGAAATGGAGTGCATCATGCGAATCGCTGTTGTTGCATCGCTGCTGCTGCTGACCGCAACGGTCCCGGCGACCGCCCAGGTGAGCATTAGTATCAGCATCGGGGCTTACCCAAATTTCATGGTTGTGCCCGGCTATCCGGTCTACTACGCGCCCGATGTCGGCGCCAATTTCTTCTTTTACGACGGGTATTACTGGGTGTACCAGGACGATAACTGGTATTCGAGTTCCTGGTACAACGGTCCCTGGGATTTGGTCGACCCCATGTACGTGCCCATCTATGTCCTGCAGGTACCTGTGCGCTACTACCGGCGGCCACCGCTGTATTTCAGAGGCTGGCAGCCGGATCACGCACCGCGCTGGAATGATCACTGGGGTCGAGGCTGGGCCGAGCGCCGGAGTGACTGGGATCGGCCGGAGCGCGCGGCGAATGTAGCGCCTGCCCCACTCCCGGATTATCAACGCCGGTACTCCGGAAAGGACTATCCGCGCGGCGACCAGCAGCGAGCCTTGCAGCATCAGAACTATCATTACCATACCCAGAGTGCCGGCGATCGCCCAAATGCTGGCAGGCAACCGGATGGGCGCCGGTCAGAAGCCGCGCAGCCCATCAACCAGGAGCGGCCGAGTCGCCACATTGATCAGGCCCGGCGCGACCAGCCGCAATGGACACTTCAACAGGAGCAGCAGCCCCGCCCGACTCCTCAACGGCAGCAAGAACGGCAGCCGCGTCCGGCTCCCCAACAGCAACAGGAACGCCAGCCGCACCCCAATCCCCAACAGCAGCAGCAGGGCGATCACCGTGGGGACAAGGACAAGAAAGAGGACAAGGGCAACAAAGGCGACCAGGGTCGCTAGAGACGAAACCCATGTGTCCATTTTCGGACATGGCGCGTTGAAGCGGCGTAACATGGCGCCATGGAACCCGCCATAGTCCGGGCGGCGCGAAGGGCACCGGCAATGCCAAGGCTGGCCGCCCGCGCGGCGCCGGCCTTGGCACCCAGGGTTAATCCTCACCAGAATCATCTGCTCGAGGCCTTGCCCGCCAACGACTACGAACGCCTGGCACCTTATCTGGAGCTCCAGTCGCTCAAGCTGGGCGATGTCCTCTATGAGCCCGGCCGGGCAATGCGCTACGTCTATTTTCCCACGACGGCGATCGTGTCAATGCTGTACGTGATGGAGAATGGCGCCTCGGCCGAGATCGCCATCGTCGGCAACGAAGGAATTCTGGGCATTTCCCTGTTCATGGGCGGAGAGAGCACGCCCAGCCGTGCCGTTGTGCAGAGCGCGGGCTACAGCTACCGGATGAGAGCTCAATTACTTAAGAATGAGTTCGGGCGCTACGGCACGCTGATGCATCTGTTGCTGCGGTACACGCAGGCACTGATCACTCAGATGGCGCAAACCGCGGTGTGTAACCGCCATCATTCTGTCGACCAGCAACTTTGCCGCTGGCTATTGCTGAGCCTGGATCGTCTGGCATCAAACGAACTGTCCATGACGCAGGAGTTGATCGCCAACATGCTGGGCGTGCGCCGTGAGGGCGTCACAGAAGCCGCGGGCAAACTGCAGGACGCGGGACTGGTGGAGTATCGCCGCGGGAAGATCACCGTGCTGGATCGACCGCGCCTGCAGGCGCGGGCGTGCGAGTGCTACGCGGTGGTCAAGAAAGAGTTCGATCGCCTGCTGCCTTACAGACCGCTCTAAGTCCCGCTAAGTGCGCCGCCGCACATACCGCGGCAGGTTGCTCCACCACAATCGACCCAAGCGCACCCCAATCCCGCCAATCCTGCGCCGCGACAGGGCCATGCTTATGAACATTCGTTCTGCCGGGTCCAATCGGATCCTGAAGAGCATTCCGCCACGGGAATATCGGCGCCTGAGTGACCAGCTTGTTCTTGTGACTCTCCGGTTTGGCCAGGTGTTGTACGAGCCTGGCAAGGCCATCAGCTACGTCTATTTCCCGATCGACTGCCTTGTATCGCTGCTGACCGCTGTCGATAAGCGCCGCACGCTGGAGGTGGGCATGGTCGGCAACGAAGGCATGGCCGGGATGCCCTTCATCCTGGGCGTAGGGGTCTCCGGGGTACGCGCGCTGGTGCAGGGAGCCGGCGACGCGCTGCGCATGGCCGCCGGGCCTTTTCGCATCGAGTTCGACCGAAATACGGCCCTGCAGCAGGCGCTGTACCGTTACACCTACGCACTGATGGCACAAATTTCCCAGACCGCAGCCTGTAATCGCTTTCACGAGACGGAAGCGCGCCTGGCCCGCTGGCTGCTCATGACCAGCGATCGCGTCGGCTCGCAGGAGTTTGCCCTGACGCAGAAGTTCCTCGCCCATATGCTGGGCCTGAGGCGCGTCGGCGTCACGGGGGCGGCGAGCGCCCTGAAGGCTCGCCATCTGATCGACTACTCGCGCGGTAAACTGAGGATTCTGGACATGCCGGGCCTCAGGCGAGCCGCCTGCTCGTGCTACCAGATCGTCAATGCCGTATTCACTCGCGCCCAGCGCCAGTAAGGCGGCCGCCTCTGGCAGACCTTCGATGATGGCCTGCATCTGCCCCCGCAACGCATAGGCACAGAACGCCAGCGCGCCAAGAATGCTGAGCATCACAATCATCGCCGCGGCGATGCGCGGGATTCGAGGCATGACGAGCCACGCTACGAGCGGATACAGGGTGTAGGCAAGGACGATGCCGGGCAGCAACAGGATCACAAACCCCTGTGCCCAGGACAGGGCCGCAATGGCCCCGAGCGACGCCAGGATTCCCAGTGACGCACCCCGTACATCGACTGCCATTCGACTCGACGGCAGGGCCACCGGCGTAACGTCACCGGCAAAACAGTGACGCCTGGCGGCGCTTGCAGCCCCGGCGATTCTTTTCAAAGCAGCGGTAGCGTCAAAGCTCATAAATAAGACGCATCCTTCCCGCCGGCCTCCTCAGCGGAGCTGGGGCAGGCGCCATCAGCGGATCACTGACCTGTACGGCGAAAAGTAGCGCGCACCTCGACTTCAGTCCGTTTGGTCGCTCACTGAAGCTGCTGTGTTCGGCAGCGCACGGACCTCGGGCAGCGGGGTTGTGCCCGCGCCGCCCAATTCCCTGGCATCGGCGACGGTTAGTTTTCCTTAACCCGCCGTCATTTTTTGCGTTTGTTGAAGTTGCAGGCCTGGAGCATCGTACGCCCATCGAAATCTCACCCAGGAGTACACGCATCATGGACTTCAACCACGTCATCACCCGCATTGCTCAACTGACCCTGGCGATCGGGTTCGTTGTCGCCGAAGCAGTGATCTTCAACATCGGCGCCGCCTAGG
>DATFUG010000336.1:0-8065 GCA_035261025.1 Steroidobacteraceae bacterium
CCGACCACCAGGCAATCGGCGCGCTGCTCGATCGTCTTGCCGGAGTACGCTGAAAATTGCATGAACGGTCCCCTCCAGTCCAGTTTGCCAGCGCCGTTCATTTCCCTTAGCTTCTGCGCTGGGTTGAGCCGCCGCAGTTTAGCCGATGCGGCGCAATTCGTGAGGCCGCATTGCAAATTCTGCAGCGATATTTCATCCGCGAGATGGCGCTCAATTTTCTCGGTGTAACCGGTGCGCTGGCGGCTGTCCTGTTCATCTACCAGCTCGGTGCCGTATTGGCGCGGGCTGCGCAGTTCCAGTACCCGCGCGGACTGGTGCTGGAATTATTCGCTCTGGGTGCGGCGGAGAATTTCGCGCTGCTCCTGCCCCTGGGGCTGCTGCTGGGTGTCGTCATGGCGCTCGGAAGGCTCTACCACGAGGGCGAAATGGTCGCCGCCCGCGCCTGCGGCTACGGGGGCCTGCGCGCCTGGCTGCCCGTCCTGGTGCTGACGCTGCCGATCGTCGTGTTGAGCGCCTGGCTGAATCTGCGCTTCTCCCCGCAGGCCGCCGCGCGCCGTGCGGTACTGACGGCCGAGGCGGTGCGGGAGGGGCTGGCCGTGCCCTTCGAGGTGGGGCGATTCCGCAGCTTCGATGGTGGCCGGACCGTCGTCTACGCGCGCTCGGCCGACGCGTCGGGCGAACTGCAGCGGGTGTTCATCAAGCAGACGCAGAGTGAATCCGTCGTCACCACGGTCGCCCAGCGTGCCCGCCGCGAAATCGGCCCGGACGGGCTCAGCCAGACCATTGTCCTGCTCGATGGCGAGCGCGTGGAAGGCATTCCCGGCTCGCGGCGCTACCGCATCCTCCGATTTCGCGAACTCAGCGTCCCGCTGGCGGCGCCCATGACGGAGGTGCGGCACGCGCGGGTCGATGAGCGGCCCAGCTCGAGCCTCCTCGGCAGCACCGATCTGCGGGACCAGGCCGAGCTGCAGTGGCGACTGGGATTTCCGCTGATGGTGCTGATCGCGGCGGCATGCGCCATGCCGCTGGGCCGGCTGCGGCCGCGCCAGGGCCGCTACGAGCGTGTCTGGCGTGCGGTGTTCCTGTTCGTGATCTACGGGCAACTGGCCGTTGCGGCGCGCACCTGGTTCGAGCGCGGCACCACGCCTGCCGTGCTGGGCCTGTGGTGGGTACACGCACTGTTCCTCGCTGTGGCCCTGTGGCTGGTGTGGGGGCAGGAGTGGCGCTCGCGGCGGGCGCGCGCGTGAACCGGCTCGATCGCTATATCGCGCGCACGGTACTGGCGGCCATCGCCATGGTGATGACAGTGCTGCTGGTGCTGGGCGGGCTGTTTAATTTCATCGACGAGCAGGGCGCCGTTGGCGTGGGCCACTACGGCATGAGCGAGGCCCTGGTCTTCAGCGTGCTGAACCTGCCGCGTTTCGCCCTGGACGCATTTCCCGCCGGCGTGCTGATCGGCTCGATGCTGGGCGTGGGCATACTCGCCCGCAGCCACGAGCTGATCGCGATGCGTGCCGGCGGCATGTCCAAGTGGCGGCAGGCGGCGACGCTGCTCGGCTGTGGGCTGGTGCTGCTGCTCGCCGGCCTGGCGGTCGGCGAATACCTGGCGCCGCGCCTCGAACAGCAGGCGGAAGAACGCAAGGCGCTGGCCCGCTACGATAACCTCAGCCTGGCGGGGGCCGGCGGCGCCTGGGTGCGCGACGGCAACCTCATCATCAATATCGCGGAGCAGTCGCGCAGCAGCGAATTCGGCGGCATGCTGGTCTTCGAGCTCACCGCCGACAACCGCCTGGCCGCCGTCGCGCACGCCGAACGGGCGGCCAACGGTGCGGGCAGTACCTGGGAGCTCGGTGACTACGCCGAGTCGCGCTTCACGCCGACCGGCGTCGATGGCCGCCGTGAGGCCCGGCACCGGCTGGATTCCGCCGCGAGCGTGGGATTCCTGCAGCTGGCGGTGGTGCAACCGGCCCAGATGGGCTTTGCGGCCCTGTATCGTGCAATCCGCTATCTGCGCGCCAATGACCTGGATGTCCGCGCCTATCAGCTGGCCTTCTGGTCGGGTCTGGCGCGCAACGTGGCGATCCCGATCGCGGTGCTGTTCGCGCTGCCCTTTGGTTTTGGCACGATGCGTTCCGCAGGGAGCGGTGCGCGCAGCACCTTAGGGCTGGTCATCGGCATGCTCTACTTTTTCATGCAGCGGACCGTGGAGAGCGGCACGGTGGTGTTCAGCCTCAACCCCCTGCTGCTGGCCTGGGTGCCGACCGTGTTGCTGGGCGTGGCGGCGCTGGTGCTGCTGCAGCGCACGCGTTAGCGCCTAGGGCTGCGCTGCGGCAGCCTCGATCTGCGCGCGGTGCGTGCGCAGGATCCGGCGCGCTTCACCGACGCCGGGCCGCCCGTGCAGTCGGCTGATCAGCTCACCCAGTTCGTGCCACCGCCGGCCCCACTGCAGGAGCCGCACAGCATCCTCAATGACCTGGCGGGCGGCGGCATTGGGAGGCGCCGTGGTGCTTGCCGCGCGCGGCGTGCGGACCGTCGTGGTGTTGCCGCGCGCGGCGCGCGGCGGGCGTGCCGCGGTGCGCGCGGGCCGCGGGCGCGGTGGTTCGCGCGTTCCGGTGTCTGCAGTCTGGAGCATTTCCCGTCGCTCGGCCTGCGGGTCGGCCAGGGGAATATGGCGCCCGGCCGGCTGGAGACCCACCAGGTTGGCCAGGAATACCATCTGTTCCAGGCCCACCGCGAACTGGCGGTCGCCACGTGTGCAGTGCTCCTCGAGCGAGCGGGCCAGTTCCGTCACTTTCTGCCGCGCCAGGCGCACGACCCAGGCCAGCGGCCGTTCGTGAACCGGCCAGGGCTGCACGTGCCAGTAATACGCGTCGGGGAGCTTCAGGTAGCGTGCATGCAGCTCCAGGCTCTGCTGCCACCGCGCCAGCAGCGCACGCATGCGTTCAACACTGATCCGGGAGTCGTCTTTCGGTTGCGCCATGCCGCCAAGCCTAAGACGGGCGCATCGTCAGGGGAACGCGACCCGGTCACACTTTCTCAGCTTTGCCCGCGCGCCCCGGAGGCGCGGCGTTCGCCAGAAACAGCCAGGTCGCCACGACCGTGTCGGGGTTCAATGACAGGCTGTCGATGCCCTCATCGACCAGCCAGCGCGCCAGGTCGGGGTGGTCGGAGGGACCCTGGCCGCAGATGCCGATGTATTTGCCCTGCCGGCGACAGGCGCCGATCGCCATGGCGATGAGCGCTTTCACCGCCGCGTCGCGCTCGTCAAAAGCCCGCGCCATCAGAGCGGAGTCGCGATCGAGACCCAGGGTCAGCTGCGTCAGGTCGTTCGATCCGATGGACATGCCGTCGAAGTATTGCAGGAACTCCTCGGCGAGCAACGCGTTGGTGGGCAGCTCGCACATCATGATGAGCTTCAGCTCCCGCTCGCCACGCTTCAGGCCGTTGGCGGCCAGCAGCTCCGTGACTGTACGGGCCTCTGCCACGGAGCGCACGAAAGGCACCATCACCTGCACATTGCGCAGTCCCATCTCCTCGCGCACCCTCAGGAGCGCGCGGCACTCGAGCTCGAAGCAGGGACGGAAGGCGGCATCCACGTAACGCGCGGCGCCGCGAAAGCCGAGCATTGGATTTTCCTCGTGCGGCTCGTACTGACTGCCCCCGATGAGATTGGCGTATTCGTTGGACTTGAAATCCGAGAGGCGCACGATGACCGGCTCGGGCGCAAAGGCCGCCGCAATCTGCGCGATGCCCTCGCTGAGTCGCTCGACGTAAAAGCTGACCGGGTCGGCGTACCCGGCCATCTGAGCGCTGATCTTCGCCCGGAGCGATGGCTCCAGGCGCTCAAACTCGAGCAGGGCGCGCGGATGCACACCGATCATGCGGTTGATGATGAATTCCAGCCGCGCCAGGCCCACGCCGCGGTGCGGGAGCGCCGCGAAGGCGAAGGCGCGATCCGGATTGCCGACGTTCATCATGATGCGTACCGGGCAAGGCGGCATCGCATCGAGCTCGACGCGCTGCTGATCGAAAGCGAGCAGCCCCTCGTAGATGAAACCCGTATCGCCCTCGGCGCAGGACACCGTCACTTCCTGGCCCTCGCAGATGAGTTCGGTGGCGCGCCCACAGCCGACGACCGCAGGAATGCCCAGTTCGCGCGCGATGATGGCGGCGTGGCAGGTGCGGCCGCCACGGTTGGTGACGATCGCAGCCGCGCGTTTCATGACTGGCTCCCAGTCCGGGTCGGTCATGTCCGCAACCAGGACCTCTCCGGCCTGGACCAGCGCCATCTCGTCCGCACTGCGCACGATTCGCGCGCGGCCGCTGCCGATACGGCCGCCGATACCGCGGCCCTCCACGACGATGCGGGAACGCTCGCGCAGAATGTAGCGAGTCAGCGTGCGCCCTTCCTGGCTGTGCACGGTCTCGGGGCGCGCCTGCAGGATATACAGCTGTTGGTCGGTGCCGTCGCGCGCCCATTCGATATCCATGGGGCAGCCGTAATGCTGCTCGATGAGCAGCGCCTGGCGCGCCAACGCTTCCACTTCGGCATCGCTGAGGGAGAAGCGCGTGCGCTCGGCGGCGCTCACTTCCACGGTGCGCACGCGCTCGGCGGAGCCTGCGTCCGCGTAGATCATCTTGATGGCCTTGGCGCCCAGTCCGCGCCGCAGTATCGAGCGGCGTCCGGCGCGCAGCGCGGGCTTGTAAACATAGAACTCGTCGGGATTGACGGCGCCCTGCACGACGGTCTCGCCCAGTCCATATGCGCTGGTGATGAACACGACCTCGCGGAAGCCCGAGTCGGTATCGAGCGTGAACATCACCCCGCTGGTTCCCAGATCGCTCCGCACCATGTACTGCACGCCCACCGAGAGTGCGACCTGCGCATGTGCAAATCCCTGGTGCACGCGGTAGGCGATGGCGCGATCGTTGTACAGCGAGGCGTAGACTTCGTGCACCGCGCGCAACAGCGCGCTCTCGCCCTGCACGTTGAGAAAAGTCTCCTGCTGGCCTGCAAAGGAGGCCGATGGCAGGTCTTCGGCCGTTGCCGAGGAACGCACCGCGACCGCGATGTTGCGGCCCGCGTCCATGGCTCTCCAGCTGCCGAGCAGGGCCTGCTGCAGCGGCGGCGGCAAGGGCGTGTCGAGGATCCAGCGGCGAATGCGCGCGCCGCAGGCGGCGAGGGCCGTGACGTCCGCGCTGTCGAGCGCGTCGAGTTCGGCGTTGATGCGGCCCTCGAGGCCGCCCTGGCCGAGAAACTCGCGAAACGCGTCGGCCGTGGTCGCAAAGCCGCGTGGCACGCGCACGCCCAGCTTAGTCAGCGCGCCGAGCATCTCACCGATG
The DNA here is from genome assembly GCA_035261025.1 of Steroidobacteraceae bacterium. Taxonomy (GTDB): domain Bacteria; phylum Pseudomonadota; class Gammaproteobacteria; order Steroidobacterales; family Steroidobacteraceae; genus FEN-1191. Next base: position 5,344 of record DATFUG010000336.1, read on the forward strand.
GAGGCATTCTTGCCGCCGACGCGCTCGAGGTCGCGCAGGCCGACCGCGTCGAAGGACAGCACGTATTCGCTCAACGCGTTCTTCCCTGGCAACCTGAGCGGCGTATTGTCCACGATTTCACCGCATGGGACACTGCCCGCCGCGCCAGCGGGTCTCAAGCAGTGAAGGTGGGCAGGGGTGAGCAAGCGTACCGTGTTTTTCGTCTCCGACCAGACCGGTGTCACGGCCGAGACGCTGGGTCACAGCCTGCTGACCCAATTCGATGGCGCGCAGTACCAGTCCGTCTCGCTGCCCTTCGTCGCCACGGTGGCGCAGGCGGCCGAAGTCGTGCAACGCATCGATGCCGCGGGCCGCGAAAGCGGCCTGCGGCCGGTGGTGTTCGCGACCCTGGTCGATGACCAGGTGCGCGCGGTGCTGCGCCAGGCGAATGCCCTGTGCCTGGATTTTTTTGCGGCCTTTCTCGGGCCCCTCGAGGCTGAACTGGCGATGCCCTCGGCCCATGCCAGCGGCCGCGCGCACGGCATGTCCAATCTGGCGTCGTACTCGGCGAGAATCAATGCCACCAACTTTGCGCTCGCGAACGACGATGGCGCCGGCGCACGCGACTACGCCAGTGCGGATGTGGTTCTGGTGGGTGTCTCGCGCTCGGGCAAGACGCCGACCTGCCTCTACCTCGCGCTGCAGTACGGGGTGCTGGCGGCGAACTATCCGCTGACCGATGAGGATCTGGAATCAGATGAGTTGCCCGCCGCGCTGGCGCCGCACCGCTCCAAGCTGTTTGGCCTGACGATTCGCCCGGATCGCCTGCAGCAGATCCGGCAGGAGCGGCGCCCGAACAGCCGCTACGCCTCGCTCCAGCAGGTGCAGTCGGAACTGCGTGCGGCGCACACGCTATTCGGCCGCGCCGCCATTCCGCATCTCGATACGACCGAGTGCAGCATCGAGGAGATCGCCAGCCGGATCATGGACGGCCAGCACCTGGAGCGGCGTGTGCGTCTGTAGCCGGCGCCCTTTCCGTTCCTGTCCGCCATCCTGTGATAGCCTTTCGCGCATGTTGCGGGCGGCCTCGATCCTCACCATGCTGCTGTCTACGTCGGCTGTGGCCGGACAGCCGACCTGGATTACGATGCAGAACGAGAACTTTTGCGCGTACTCGAGTGCCAGTGAACGAGCGACGCGCGATGCCCTCAACCAGTTCGAGCGAGTACGCGGTTTCTTTCTCCAGCTCACCGGAGCCAAGCCTGACAAGGCTGTTCCAGTGACTGTGGTGATTTTTGGCTCTGAGAAGGAATACCAGCCCTACCGCCTCAACGCATTTGCCACCGCCTACTACTCCAGCTGGTCGGACCGCGACCTCATCGTCGTGGGCAAGCTGGGTGAGGAAAGCGCGCGTACTGCAACGCACGAATATACGCACCTGGTGTTTAAGCACGATGGGTTCTCGTTGCCACCGTGGCTCAACGAAGGTGTGGCGGAACTCTTTTCTACGCTCCGCCCGGCGGGAAATGAAACGGAATTCGGCGACGTCCTGATTGGTCGCCTGCAGGAACTGAACCGCGATCCCTGGGTGCCCATGGAGACCATTCTTGCTGCGGACATGACTTCGCCGTATTACAACGAGGCGAAGCAGGCAGGCAGCCTCTACAACCAGAGCTGGGCTTTGGTCCATATGCTCGCTACGACGGAGAAATACCGGCACAAGTTCTGGGGGATGGTAATAGCCGTAAACAACGGCGTGCCCTCCGTGCAAGCACTGGAGACGGCGTACGGCGTGCCATTCGCCACGATTGAGACTGAATTGAAGTCCTACATTCGGGGTAACTCCTTCAGCCAGCTCAAGGTGAAGATCAGGCTGGACGACACGGAAAAATTGACGAGCCAACCCGCCGACATGTTCGAAGTGCGCGAGGCGCAAGCCGAGTTGCTGATAGGGTTGCAGGGCAGGCAGGTCGAGGCTCGCACTCGCTTTGAGGAGCTCGCTCGCGAAGAGGTCAAGCGGCCGGAGCCGTGGGCGAGTCTGGGCTATCTTGCGTTGCGCGACGGCAAACGCGATGAGGCTGCAGAGCATTTCGGCAAGGCATTTGAATTGGGCAGCCGCAGCCCACGGCTCCTGATGATCTATGCGCAACTCGCGGGGCGGGATAAGCCGGAAAGTTCCGCGGCGGCGTTGACGGTGCTGCTCGAACTGGAGCCGAAGAACCTCGACGCGCGCGTGGAGTTGGCCGACCTCCAGATGAGCCAGGGCCAGTTCTCGGAGGCCCTGGCCACGACCCGTTTGATTACTTCTGTCAAGACAGCAGAGCAACGGGACCATCTTCTCTATCTGCGCGCCTTTGCAGCCATGCGGTCGGGAGACGTAAAGCAGGCGCACGCCCTTGCGGAAGAGCTGAAGAGGGTGACTTCCTCGGCGGACCTTAAATCGAGAGCAGACGAAATACTGCGCTACTCCGATCAGCGGTAGCGTCCCTATGCTTCAATCGCGAGCGCGGCCCTTAGGCGGGCGGTGCGGGATGCAGGAATGGCCAGGGCGAAGCCTCGCTGCCACGCGCGCAGGGCACCTCAATGACCACGGGTGCGCCGGCGGACAGAGCTCGCCCGAGTGCGGACTTGAGCTGCTCCGGATTCGCCGCGCGCATCGCGACGGCTCCGAAACTCTCCGCCAGTTTCACGAAGTCGGGATTGCGCAGCTCCGCGCCCAGGAGTCTTCCGCCGTAGCGCTCCT
>DATFUG010000337.1:0-2415 GCA_035261025.1 Steroidobacteraceae bacterium
CGGCCTGCGCGATCTATTGGGTCCGTTGCTGCGCAGCCCCGCGTTCCTGCTCGTATGTCTGCTGTCGTTCGGGTGCACTGTGGTCCGCGAGACCTTCAACACCTGGACGCCACAGTACCTGCACGGAGCCTTCGGCTATTCGGTTGCGGAAGCGGCGACACTGAGCGCCGTGTTTCCGGGCGTCGGTGTCATCTCGGTGCTCGCCACCGGCTGGCTCAGTGACCGGCTCGGCGTGACCGGCCGGCCGGCGATCATGCTCGCGGGGCTGGCCGCCGCCGCCGCAACGCTGCTGGCGCTCGCGCTCTATCCCGGCGGCGCGCACGCCGCCTGGCTCCCGGTCGCGCTGATTGGCCTCGTCGCCTTCTGCCTGCTCGGCCCCTACTCTTACCTCGGCGGCGCCTTCGCGCTCGACTTCGGCGGCCTGCGGGCCGGCGCGGCCGCTTCTGGTATCATCGATGGCGTTGGATATCTGGGAGGCGCGCTCGCCGGCGACAGTGTCGCGCGGCTGGCCGTGGCCTTCGGCTGGCGCGGCGTCTTCATAGCGCTGGCACTCGTGAGTGGCGCCTCGGCGCTCGCCGCCGCGATCCTCTACCGGCACCAGCGCCGCCTGCTCAATGCGGTCGGGACCAGTCATGCCTGAGGCACACGCAATCACGGCGCTGCAGTCGATGCCCGAAGCACTCACCGTCGTCTGGGACGATGGCCAGAGCGCGCGCTTCCCCGCACTGTGGCTGCGAGATTGCCGGCCCGGGGATCGCGACCCCCACAGCGGGCAGCGTCTCGTAGATGTCACCGACCTGCCCGACGAACCGCGCATTCGCACCGCGCGCACCGCCAATGGCGGTCTTGAGCTCGAATTCGAAGGAGAGCGCGGCGCCTGCCGCTACTCCGCCGGCTGGCTCCGTGAACACGCCGCTGGCGCGGCCGATCGCCGACCGGAACTGCGCACCACGCTGTGGCCAAACGGGGCCAAGCGCGACGCGTTGCGTGACCATGCCTGGCTCGACTACGCCAGTTTCACCGCTGCCGCGACCAGCCGGCTCGATTGGCTCACCCGACTTGCGCAGGACGGCATCGCCTTCCTGAGCGGTGTCCCCGCGCGCGAGCGCGCGATCCTCGAGGCCTGCGCGCACATGGGACGGGTTGCCGAGACCAACTATGGGCTGCTGTTCGAAGTGCGCTCAGTGGCGCAGCCGGAAAACCTCGCCTTCTCCGATCATGGCCTGGGCCTGCACACCGACAATCCCTATCGCGAACCGGTGCCGGGTTTCCAGGCCCTGCATGTGCTCGTCTCCTCGCCGGACGGAGGTGAAAACCTGTTCGCCGACGGCTTTGCGATCGCGGAACATCTGCGCGCGACGGAGCCGGGCGCATTCTCGAGGCTGACGAGCACGCCTGTGCCGTTTCACTACCAATCCGCGGTCGCGGATCTGTACGCGGAGCGGCCCCTGATCCAGCTCAGCGCCGACGGCCGGATCATCGCCGTGCACTACAACAACCGCTCGATCGCGCCCCTCTCACCTGCGGGCGTGGACCTCGGCGCGTTTTACGCGGCGTACCGACGCTTTGCGCGTCTGCTGCTCGAACCGCGCTTCCAGATGCGGCGGCGTCTCGGCGAGGGCGAACTCGTCCTGTTCGACAACCAGCGCACCCTGCACGGGCGCACCGCGTTCTCCTCGCAGCGCCACCCGCGCCACCTGCAGGGCTGCTACCTGACACGCGACAGCGTGTACAGCGAGATCGGCCTCCTGAGGCGCGGGCTGAGCGGGGACGGACGGTGAGTGCGTTCGAGACGATCGCGACCCTGTACGGCCGGCGTGGTGGCGAGGTCTATTTCGGCGAGCAGGTTTCGATGCTCGAACACGGCCTGCAGGCCGCGTACTTTGCGCGCGAAGAGGGTGCGCCCCCTGCCCTGGTGCTGGCGGCGTTGCTTCACGACGTCGGCCATCTCGTCGAGAGCGTCCCCGACGACATTGCCGACTGGCGCCACGATGCGCACCACGAGGAAGTGGGCCGGGCCTGGCTCGCGCGCTACTTCGGGCCGGAAGTCTCCGGGCCGGTCGGATTGCACGTCCCGGCGAAGCGCTACCTGTGCGCCACGGATCCGGCGTACTTCAATTGCCTGAGCAGTGCTTCGGTGCAGACCCTCAAGCTCCAGGGCGGCCCGATGTCGCCGGGCGAGGTCACCGCCTTCGAGGCCAACGCGCACCATCGCGCGGCCGTGGCGGTGCGACGCTGTGACGATCGCGGCAAGCTCGGCAACTTCCAGGCGCCCGGACTCGAGACCTACCGTGATCTGGTGAGTTCCCTCGAGATTGTCCGTAGCGCGTAGGCTCCCTTAGGACCCTACTTCCATTCAAAGGTCGCCACGGACTGCGCCGGCAGGGTGTAGTTGAAGAAGGTATTGTGCCAGCT
>DATFUG010000338.1:0-3598 GCA_035261025.1 Steroidobacteraceae bacterium
TGCTTGTTCACATTAAAGAAGCTGGTGTAGTAGTACTGAAGATATGAATCGTAACTCCACGAATCGCTGATCAGCCCCTTCATGCCGACGACGGCGCGGTAATTCGTGTGCTCGTAATAGGATTCCCGTCCGCCGCCTTCCACGTTACGACGCCCAATCAGCACGTCGGCGCAGTTTGGCGAAGAAGTGGCACCTGCTGGAAACAGGCACGGCTGGCCTGGATTTGCCGCGACGTAGGCCAGCTGCTGTGGCGTGCACAGTGCCGCGGCCTGCTGAGCACTCAGGAAGGGGTTGTCGCAATTGACGGGATAATTTCCAGTTTGGAGCGGATCCAGTGGATTGGATGACCGGAACAGGGCGCTCGGGGCAATCTTCTGGTCGGTCCTGTCGCTCATGTAGCCGAACTCGGCGTATGGTTTGGCGTGATCGTTAATGTCAACGTGGGCCAGAAATCCGGCTGTGTACCGCAGGTCGTCCCGGCCGTTGTAGATGTAGGGCTGCGAGTTGAAAACGGCGGGTGGGGTCGTCGCAATTGAACCGCGTGGAACAAACTGGTTTCCGGACACGGAATAGGTCGGGCCACTTCCGACCCTGAAGAAATTCGAATTGCCTGAACCGGAACAGAAGGCGCTGTCATAGAAGGTTCCAGTCGCGTCGGTATTGGCGTTCAGCTGGCAGGCGCCGAAATCCCGGTTGCCGCTCGGTACAGGGTCGGCTCGCAGGTAGCCCAGATAGGCAGTAACGTTCCCTTTGCCGTCGGCAATGTTTGATCCGAAGACGAGGTCAATGGCCCTGTTGGTGCCGTCGCGAATCGTTCCGGTCGGCGGAGTAATGCCGTCCTGAATCTCCAGGCTTTGGGCAAGGGCGTTGTGCTGCGAATGCCAATTCTGGCCATACTGGCTCCCGATCTCGACGCCCTGGAAGTCGCGCCGCATGATGAAATTCACCACGCCGCCAATGGCGTCCGATCCGTACGTTGCCGACGCACCGCCGGTAACGACATCAACTCGTTCGATCAACGCCGTCGGAATCTGGTCCAGGTCGCTGGCCGGATTGGGGTTTGCCGTATTGGCGTCGCCGACTCCGAGGCGCCGGCCATTGACGAGGACGAGGATGCGTTGCGGACCCAGGCCGCGCAAATCCGCGGTGGCCAGGCCGCCCGCAGTCGTCAACGCACTCGTGCGGTTGTTGAAGTCCGCAAAGGAATTGTTGAAATTCTGGGGCAACTGCAATATGACGTCGCTCACGTCTGATTTGCCCGACACCAAAATGTCCTTGGCCGTTACAACCTGGACGGGGCTGGTGCTGACCATGTTGGGAACGACCAGGCGCGAACCGGTTACAGTCACCTCCTCGAGTAATTCATTTCCGGGCGCACTTGTCGCAGTCTGCGATCGTGCCGGCGTGGTCCAGCTGCCCGCCACGAGGCCCGCGAGCGCCAGCATTAATACTCTTTGTGGAATTCCAGAACGCATTGGATTACCCCGTTGGTAGGAAAGTGTTGGCGAACCCTTTGGTACGGCCCGCGAGTCCGAGACTGCACAAAGTGTAGGTAGCCGCCCTGGGGCGGATGTGGCAGGACTTGCCAAGTTGCTGCATTGCGCAGCAGGTTCAATTCGAGCGGCGTCGCTTCGCTGCTGATGAAAAATAGCAAAAGTTGGCACGCATGCCAGTAACGGGCTGTATTAGAGTGCGTGAGGCTGTGTCGAGGAGAGATAGAGCGTGATCTATCGGGAAATGCCAGCGATCTGGGACCGGAACTTCCGGCAGGCTTTCTACATGCGATGGGGCCGGGAGAGTGCCGTCATTTCGGCGAAGGCGACGCGCGTCGAGTATCCGGCATACCGCCAGCTGCTATCGATCAAGACGGCGTCGGGCGGGCAGGAGGACTATTTCATCGACGGACGGCAGGTGTCGGTGGATGACCAGACGTTTTTTATTATCAACGAGAACCGCTCGTACGCGAGCCGCATCGAGTCGCTGACTCCGGTTCATTCTTTCTCAATGTTCTTTGACCCGTCACTGGTCGCCCAGGTTTGCGCTTCGCTGCGCAACGATCAGCAGGCCATGCTGGATGACCCAAACCGCACCAGCAGGGACAAGGTGGAATTCGCCGAACGCCTGTATGAGCATGATCGGGCGGTCACGCCGGTATTACGGCATATCCAACTTGCCGTCGATGCAGGCGTAAACGATGACCTGTGGCTCGACGAGAACGTAATTATTCTGCTGGAGCGGATGATCCGGCTCAACTGGCGAACCCGTCGGCAGGAGCTGCTGGTCCCGGCTCGCAAGCCTTCGACGCGCAAGGAACTGCTGCGACGGCTTTCCCTGGGCGTGGACTTTATCCACACGCGGTATCGTGATGCGCTTACGCTCAAGGCGATTGCGAGTGCGGCGCATCTGTCGCCTTTTTACTTTCTGCACGTCTTCAAGGCGGTCTACCGCACCACCCCGGCGTCGTATGTGCACCGCCGGCGATGTACTGCAGCGATCAAGTTGCTGCAGCAGACAGCATGGAACATGACGACCATTGCAGAGCACGTGGGATTTGGCAGCCGCAGCAGCCTGTTCAGGCACTTGAAACGGGAATGTGGCCTGGAACCGCGGGACCTGCGGCCGGATCAGCGACTAAGGGGCGGCGATTCCGCGTTGGTTCCCGTGATCGCGCGCCACTGAGCTCGATCTCCCATTCGACCGTCCGCGAGCGCAGCACACCCCTCGAAGCCTTGCCGCGCAGGTGAGGCACGCGCCAGGTGAGTCGATTGGCCCGGCGAAACAGGTGGCCGCGCACGTGATGCAAGCGGGGTCCGCGACGGCCGACAGGGCCTGCACCGGCGGGGACGGCCATAGCCGGCGCGGACCGGATCGGTGAATGGACTTCTATGTGATCGAGCAGAAAGGGTTTGCCCAGCCGGGCGCGCCTGCGGTTGAGGAGCGCCGTTTGGACGATTTGTTGCGGTAGCCCGTTCTTGGTATGCAGCAGCAGCAAGAAAGCCAATACGACGGGAATGGTCGTGGCGACTGGACCCAGGGAGATCTCCTGCAGCTCCCGGTAATGTGTAGGATTGCGCGCCTTCGCGCGGTAATAGCTCGCCCAGCTGCGTTCGAAGTCAAACTGGAAGCAACGCGGAAGCACGGATGAAGTGTCGACGATGCTGTCGGCGACTCGCAACGTCTCGGAGGTGACCGAGGGCGATCCGTGGTGGTCCGCATCGAGCTCGAAATGAGCCTCAATGGCGCCGGCTTGAACCTCGGAACAGTCGGCACCGGCGCTCCACATGGCACGCATGGATCCCTTCAGTCCCTCGCGATTGGCCCGAATGAAAACTCCCCGGCGGTGGCCAGGAAGCACGGCGCAGTCCGTGAACGCAAAGCCACAATCGCGAAGTCGCGATTGCCAGGGCTCCTCGCGCCACTCAAGCCACAGGCGTTCGGTGGGAACGCGGATCAGGTCGATGCAGTCAAAGATTCCGGTTCCCCTGGAGTACGCGAGATCGGTGCACAGACGAACCAGTTCGTCGCTCATCACATAGCGGATCGGGCAGGCAACGATGTCCGGTGCCAGCTCCAGGGCGCCCGAAAGGCGCGTCTTCAG
>DATFUG010000339.1:0-6546 GCA_035261025.1 Steroidobacteraceae bacterium
CTGCAGCAGTTCGCGCGAGACATTCAGCGGCAGGTCGCCGGAATCGATGACTCCCTTGATGAAGCGCAGGTACAGGGGCAGGAACTGCTCAGCGTTGTCCATGATGAACACGCGCCGTACGTAGAGCTTGAGCCCCCGCGCGGCGTCGCGCTGCCACAGGTTGAACGGGGCCTGCGAAGGCACGTACAGGAGGCTGGTGTACTCGCGCTTGCCCTCGACGCGATTGTGGCTCCAGATCAGCGGGTCGGCCCCGTCATGGCTGATGTGGCGGTAAAAGGCGCGGTAGTCCTCATCGCTGATCTCGGTGCGCGGCCGCGCCCACAGGGCCTGTGCCTGGTTGACGGCCTCGTACTCGAAATTCGCCCCCTCCTTGGCCATGCGGACCGGGAAGGCGATGTGATCCGAGTAACGCCGCACCAGCGAGCGCAGGCGCCAGGCGTCGGCAAATTCGCGCGCGTCCGCCTTCAGGTGCAGGACCACGGTGGTGCCGCGTGGCGCACGTTCCGCCGTTTCCACGGTGAATTCCCCGTCGGCGCTGGACTCCCAGCGGACACCTTCTGCCGCCGGCAGGTCCGCGCGGCGGCTGTAGACCTCGACCCGCTCGGCGACGATGAACGCAGAATAGAAACCGACGCCAAACTGGCCGATCAGCTGGGCGTCGCGCTGCTGGTCGCCGGTCAGGCGGCCGAAGAATTCGGCGGTGCCGGACTTGGCGATGGTGCCCAGATGGGCGATCGCTTCCTCGCGGCTCATCCCCACGCCATTGTCGCGCACGCTGAGCGTGCCGGCCGTGGCGTCGAAGTCGATCCAGATGGCGAGTTCCGGCTCATCGGCCAGCAGCTGCGGGGCACTGAGGGCCAGGAAGCGCAGCCGGTCGTTGGCATCGGAGGCATTGGAAATCAGCTCGCGCAGGAAGATCTCCCGGTGGCTGTAGAGGGAATGGATCATCAGCTGCAGGAGCTGGCGCACTTCGGCCTGGAAGCCGTGCGTCTGGCGCGTGTTGGTCATCGGAAGAACGCCCTCGTATCCGGACAAGCCGGGGAAAGGTGCGTTTTATGGGGCCGAACGGCCCTTAAATCAAGTCAGGGTGCGCAGCACGTGGCGGGCGGCGCCGAACCAGTCATCCATCTCGTCCCAGAACAGCAGGAATACTTCCACGGGCGGTTTCCTATTCGGCTGGGAGCATCGTAGTGGTTGAGCGCGCCGCGCGCCGTGCGGTGCCTCACAGCCTTTTTCAGCGCTGTACGCTTGCAGCCGGGGTCGGCGCTGCGTACGCTGATGCTCTGACATAAGCGAACTCGCTTCGGGGTAAAAGGCATGCAGCGGATCGTCGTCCTGAATCCCAAGGGCGGCTCAGGCAAGACCACGATCGCCATCAACCTGGCGGGCTACTACGCGCTTCAGGGAGAACGGCCGTCGCTGCTGGATTATGACCCGCAGGCCTCGGCCACCCAGTGGGTGCGCAAGCGTCAGCCCGGTCAGCCGCTCATTCACCTGGTCAGCACCTCCGAGCGCGACAACCGCGTGACGCGGGCCTTTCAGCTGCGCATTCCGACCGGCACCGGCCGCGTGATCGTCGATACTCCGGCGGGGCTCGATGCGCACGACATGCCGGAACTCACGGCCCAGGCCGACAAGATCCTGGTGCCGGTACTGCCTTCCGACATCGACATTCACGCCTGCTCACGCTGCATCACCAGCCTGCTGCTGGTGGCGAAGGTGCGACGCAGCGAGAACCGCCTGGCGATCATCGCCAATCGCGTTCGCCGCAATACGCTGATGTACGGCTCGCTGAACCGCTTCCTGGAAACGCTGCACATCCCGATCGTCACCACCTTGCGCGACTCACAGAACTATGTGCGCGGGGCCGATCAGGGCCTGAGCCTGCATGAGATGAAGCCGCACCAGGCCAGTGAGGATCTGGAAAGCTGGGCGCCATTGCTGGCCTGGCTGGATGAACCCTCGGGCCAGGCGGCGGCGGCGCCGGCGCGGCCGAAGAACCTACTTGCCTGAGTCCGGGTCCCAGCTGGTGCGGACCTTGTCCGCCCAGGTCTTGTAGTTCGACCAGGTGTAAAGATTGCGGGTGATGGCGGCATGGCGGCCGCGTGTGCGCTGCATATGCTCGAGCCAGCGCGCGTAGGCCTCGGCGCCGCCTTCAGGTGCCGGGGCCTTGCCCGCGTCGCCCTTGGCGCCGTCAGGGCGCATCGGCGGATCGTACTTGCTCATTTGCGCTCACCCGTTGCTTCATCGCAGGGTACGGCGGTTGCCCTGGACGGGAGAGGAACTGGGTCACATTGACGCGCACGCACAACGCGCAATGCTTCTCAGGTCGCGGGGGAGCTGAGCGGGCGGCGCGTTCTCAGGCGACCAGCCGGTAACAGGGCTGGTAACGGCTTCCCGGAAGCTTCATTCTCTGCTGCTGGATGAAGGCGGCCAGCAGCCGGTCCAGCAGCCGCATGATTGCCGTGTCACCGCGCAATTCATAGGGTCCGTGCCGCGCGATCGCCGCGACGCCCTGCTCCTTGACGTTGCCGGCGACGATCCCCGAAAAAGCGCGCCGCAGGTCGGCCGCCAGTTCGTGCGCGGGCCGGCCCCGGCTCAGGTTGAGGGCGCGCATCGCCTCATGCGTGGGCGTGAAGGGCTGCTGGAGCGGTGGCGGTACCTCCAGCAGCCAGTTGAAGTTGTAGGAATCATTGCGGGTGCGGCGGAATTCGCGCACCTCGGAAAAACTGCGCACCATGTGCCGCGCCACGGCCGCCGGGTCGTCCAGGATGAAGGTCAGGCGCGCGAGCGCCGCGCCGCCCAGCGTGCCTTCGATGAATTCGGACAGCTGCTCGAACCAGATCGCGCTCTCCCGCGGCCCGGTCAGCACGACGGGCAGGGGCATGTCGGCGTTTGCCGGCTCCAGCAGCACGCCGAGCAGGTACAGCACCTCCTCGGCGGTGCCCACGCCGCCCGGAAAAACCACCACCCCGTGCGCCAGGCGCAGGAAGGCCTCGAGCCGCTTCTCGATGTCCGGCAGGATGACCAGCTGGTTGACGATGGCATTGGGCGGCTCGGCCGCGATGATTCCCGGCTCGGTCAGCCCCAGGTAACGCCCGCTGGCAATGCGCTGCTTGGCGTGCCCGATGGTCGCGCCTTTCATCGGGCCCTTCATCGCCCCTGGCCCGCAGCCGGTGCACACATCCAGCGCTCGCAGGCCGAGCTCGTAGCCGACGCGCTTGGTGTACTGGTATTCGCCATCCGCGATCGAGTGCCCGCCCCAGCAGACCACCAGATTGGGCCGCGCCTTGAAATCGAGTACCCGGGCGTTGCGCAGGATATGAAACACGGCATTGGTGATCGCCGCCGGATCGCTCGTGGCCAGGCGCCCGGCGCCGATGATCTCGTTGGCGGTGTAGATAACGTCGCGCAGCACCGCGAACAGGTGTTCCTTGATGCCACGGATCATTTCGCCGTCGACGAAGGCGGCGCCCGGCGCGTTGGCGATCTGCAGCTTGATCCCCCAGGCGTGCCGCACGATCTGCACGGTGAACGCGCTGTAGCGCTCGAGAATTTCATGGGCGTTGTCGCTCTCGCTGCCGGCGTTGAGCACCGCCAGTGCGCAGTTGCGAAACAACGGGTACAGGCCCTGCGCACTCGAATCGAGCAGCTTGGCGATTTCGGCCTGCGAAAGATTCTCGAGACTGCCGCGCGGGCCTACTCTCGCATCGACGGCATCGGGGATGACGACACTGGTTTCCATTCCGGGAGCTAGGGCATGATCTCGATGGGCATGTTATCGGGGCTCAGCAGCCAGAACTCCACCATGTCGGAATTGGAAAGGGCGATGCACCCGTCCGTCCAGTCAGCAACGGCGTAGTAGTCGGGAGGGTGCCTGAGCGTGTTGGGCAGCCCGTGCACCATGATTGATCCGCCGGGCACCCAGCGGTTGCGTCGCGCGCGCTGCAGGTCCGTATCGTTCGGATAGGAAACCTGGATCGAGAGGAAATAGTCACTGTGCGCGTTACGGCGGGTCAGCCGGTAGCTGCCCTCGGGGGTACGAAAATCCCCGGCGCGCTGCTTGTTCCCTTCCGGCACCAGCCCAAGCGCCACGCGATAGCTGCGCAGTACCCGGTCCCCGTTCAGCAGGTACATCCGCCGCTGCGATTTTCGCACGATGGCACGATTGGCCATCGGCAGGTCGGCCGCCTCGGGCGCCACGGAGGCCACGCCCGCCTGGCTCGCGCTGGATACCGTCAGCGTCGCAGGTTCAGCCGCGGCTGCGGTAACGGCCAATAGCGCGAGCGCCGGCAGTAAACGGTAGGACATGCGGCGATTATAGGGATCAGGACCCCCTGCTGCGACCGTGCAGGGTTCACAACCCGTCATGCTGCTTCAGGAAGCGTCCTCGACGCGGGGCAGCACGATCGAGGTTCCCGGCCGCAGCTCGGCGAAATCGACGTCGGGGTTATATTGCTGCAGCAGCCAGACCGGCAGCGCGCTGCGCTGGGTGACGCTCCAGAGCGAATCGCCGCGCCGCGCGGTGTAGATCTCGGTGCCGACGATGTGGTGGGTCGCGAAGTAGTCGCTCTGCAGCTGCTGGTGGTAGCCGCGGCGCCGCTGCTCGAATTGCTCGCGCGTCACCCTGCTGAAATCGAGCCGGAATTGCCGGCCCATCAGCACTGCGCTGGTGCCGCGCATGTGATTCAGCGCGCGCAGGCTCGCGCTCGACACGCCGAGCCAGTCCGCATAGTGGCCAATGGTCTCGGCGGCGACCACGGTCAGGCGATCGTCGCGATCAACGCCGTAGTCGATCGGGTCAGCCGAAGGCGGGGCTTCCGTGTCGGCCAGCAAGGCCGGTCCCTGCGCCTGCCCGGCGCTGACCACGGTCTGAGTGCGCGCCGCGGTCGCCGCCGCCAGGGCCTGCGCATAATCCTGGCGCTCCTCCTCGGCCGCCTGCGCCAAGACCGAAGGCTCGGGGGTGGCGCGCGTCGAACTGGCGATCAGCTGCAGCCGCTCGCCCTCGTAGATGTGATCGCTGTCGCGCAGCCCATTGGCGCGCATCAGCAGTTCCGCATCGACTCCGGTCCGCACCGCGATCGTGGCGAGCGTGTCCCCGCCGCGAACCACGTAGGTCGAAAGCTCGGCGGCGACTTCGGCGGCGCTCCGTACGCCGCGGCGGCTGGGGCCGCTGGACACAGCCCGCGCTACGGTGGTCGGCGCCGTCCGCGCTGCGGGCGTGGTGGGCGCCGCCTCCGCGGGCTTCGCCTTGGGCGACGCCGCGGCGCTGGCGACGCGGGTCGTGGCCACCGTACCCTCGCCGGCCAGGCGCGCGCCCAGCAGCTCGCTGGTCCAGTTGGCCAGTGTCGCGGGCAGGCGCAGGCGGAAGCCGCGCGGCACGAACTGCTGCTGATTCCACACCGCCTGCCGCAAGGCCGGATTGAGCTCGCGCAGCCTGTCGATGTCGATCTCGAGTATGTGGCGCAGGGCATCGATGCGCACGGGGGCGGACACGGTCAGTTCGCGCGTCTCGAGCGGCTTGTCGAGCGTCAGGGGCCCGAAATATTTCTCCGGATCGCGATCGAGGCGGAGCACCGCGAGGAAGGAGCAGTAATAGTTGCGCGAGGCAAAGCCAAAGCTGGGGCTCCGGTAGTGGCGCACGATCTGCACGATGTCATCGCTCCCCACCTGATCGCGTGCCCGGCGCATGCCGGCGGCGCCGTGATTATAGGCCGTGATCGCCAGCGGCCAGCTGCCCAGCACCTGGTAATTGAGCGCCAGAAGCTGCGCGGCCGCCTCGGTCTCGCGATACGGATCGAGCCGCTCGTCGACCGCGCGATCGATGCGCAGGTAGCGCCGCCCGGTCGAACGGATGAACTGCCACATGCCGGCGGCGCCGGCCTTCGAGACCGCCTCGGGCTGAAACGAAGACTCGACGTGAGGCAGCACGGCGATCTCCGCCGGCAGGCCCTGTGCCGAAAGGGTGCGCGCGATGTGCTCCTCCCACGCGCCTGCCCGCACCAGTCCGGCGCGGAAGCGGTCGGACTGCCCGAGCTGGAAGCGCACATCGTCGGCGGCCTGCAGCAGTCGCGCTGGTGGCGCCTCGCCCCACTGGCCGCGCACTCGCTGCTCGTCCTCGTCCTGGGGAGCGGCACCGCTCCCCAGTCGCCGCAGTATCGCGCGGTAGTGCTCGCGCTCTGCATCGACCAGTCGCTCGCGCGCCGCGGGCGCCTGCTCCTTATCGAAGTGCAGGGTTTGGTAGATGATCGTCAGGTTCCATTGATCGTGGATGTAGCCCTCGTTGGTGGTGATTTCGCTGTAGACGCGCATCCAGAACTGCACGTCCGGCTCGAGCTCGGCGGGCTCCGGGATGGCCGGAGACGCGGCCAGGCCCGCCAGGGGCGAGAGCAGCAGGAGCAGCAAAATTGCGACGCAGGTCCGCATGATGGGCCGGGATAGTACAAAAACCGGGAAGCCGCCGCTCAGACGTGCTTCCCGATAAACGCCGCGCCGGGGTGGGCGCTGGCGCGATCAGCCGGTAGGTTGAGCGAGGCCGATCAGCCG
>DATFUG010000340.1:0-4362 GCA_035261025.1 Steroidobacteraceae bacterium
GCGCACGCTGATCATTGCGGCCGCGGGCAGCCACGTCAGTTACCTCGAGGGCTGCACGGCACCGATGCGCGATGAAAACCAGCTGCACGCCGCGGTCGTGGAGCTCATCGCGCTCGAGGACGCCCAGATCAAGTATTCCACAGTGCAGAACTGGTACCCCGGCGACGCGCAGGGACGCGGCGGCATCTACAACTTCGTGACCAAGCGCGGCGAGTGCCGGGGACGCAATTCGCGTATTTCCTGGACGCAGGTCGAGACCGGCTCGGCCATCACCTGGAAGTACCCCGGTTGCGTACTGCGCGGTGAGAATTCGGTGGGCGAGTTCTATTCAGTCGCGACGGCCAACAACTTCCAGCAGGCCGACACCGGCACCAAGATGATTCACATCGGCGCCAACAGCCGCAGCACGATCGTTTCCAAGGGCATCTCGGCTGGGCACGGCCAGAACACCTACCGCGGCCTGGTGAAGATCATGCCGTCGGCGCGCGGTGCGCGCAATTTCACACGCTGCGACTCACTGCTCCTGGGACCCGAGTGCGGCGCCCACACCTTTCCGTATATCGAGACGCGCAATCCGGGCGCGACCGTCGAACACGAGGCCAGTACCTCTCGCATCAGTGAAGACCAGCTCTTTTACTGCCAGCAGCGGGGCCTGAGCACGGAAGATGCCGTCAACATGATCGTCAGCGGCTTCTGCCGCGAGGTCTTCAAGGAACTGCCCATGGAATTTGCCGTCGAGGCGCAGAACCTCCTGGCCGTCACCCTGGAAGGAGCGGTCGGATGAGCGTGCCGCTCCTGCAGATCCACGACCTGAGCGCCAGCGCCGGCGGCACGCCGGTGCTGCATGGTGTATCGCTTGAAGTCAACGCGGGCGAGGTGCACGCCATCATGGGCCCGAACGGATCGGGCAAGAGTACGCTGGCGCATGTGCTCGCCGGCCGTCCCGGGTATCTGATCACAGGCGGCACGGTGCGTTTCGATGGCGCCGATCTGCTGGCGCTGCCCGCCGAGGAGCGCGCCCGCGCCGGCCTGTTCCTGGGCTTTCAGTATCCGGTGGAAATTCCCGGCGTCAGCAACGCCTACATGCTCAAGGCCGCCCTCAATGCGCGCCGCCGCCACCTTGGCGAGCAGGACATCGACGCTTTCGATTTCCTCAATCTGGTGCGCGGGCGGATGCGCACCATGCACATCGACGACGCGCTGCTGACGCGTGGCGTCAATGAAGGCTTTTCAGGCGGGGAAAAGAAGCGCAACGAGATCCTGCAGATGCTGGTGCTGGAGCCCCGCCTGGCGCTACTCGATGAGACCGATTCCGGCCTCGACATCGACGCACTCAAGATCGTCGGCCAGGGCATCAACAGCCTGCGTGCGGCCGATCGCGCGGTGGTCGTGATCACACATTACCAGCGCCTGCTCGACTACGTCGTGCCCGATCAGGTGCACGTGCTGGCCCGCGGTCGCATCGTGCGCAGTGGCGACCGCGACCTGGCCGTCGAGCTCGAGCGGCGCGGCTACGACTGGCTGCTCGAGGCCGCGGCGGCGAGCGCATGAGCGCCCTGGAACGCATCCTGTCCGAATTTGGCTCGGCCGCCGCCACCGCGCCGGCGCGCCTGGCCGCGGCCGAGAGCCTGCGCGCACACGGCCTGCCCACGCGCCGCGATGAGAACTGGCGCTATGCGAACCTGCGCTCGCTCGAGGCGGTGCGCAGTTTCCTGCCCGCGCCGGAACCGACGGTCAGCCCCGCGCTGCCGCCCGCGCTTCCTGGATTTTCCCGCCTGGTGTTCATTGACGGGCACCCTCAAGCAGAATATTCCCTTCCGGACGCGGCGCTGCTGGCAAGCCTGCGTGGCGGCGTCGCCCGCGCCCGCGCGACGGCGCCGCTGCCCCTGGCAGCGGCGGGGGATGGCCGGCTCGGCCTCATCGCCCGGATGTTCGCACCCGACCCCCTCACCCTGCACGTCTCCGGCCGCCTCGCGCTGGAACTGGTCCTGATCGCCACCGGCTCTGCCGGTGGCAACTACCTTGATCTCGAAGTGCAGCTGGCGGCCGGCGCGCAGCTCGATCTGGTGGAGCGGCATCTGGGCAGCGCCGGACCGACGGCCATGAGCTGCGTGCAGCTGGACCTGCGCCTCGCCGAGCACTCGCAACTGACTCACACGCGCTTGCTCCAGTGCGCGCCCGATGCGCTGTACTACGATACGCTCGCGGTCACCGTCGCCGCCGACGGCGATTACCGGCTGCGCCAGGTCGCCGCCGGCGGACAGACCACCCGCAGTACCGCCGAGGTACGCCTCAGCGGCCGCGACGCCCGGGTGCAGATCCGGGCGCTGGCCACCGCGCATGGGCCTCAGGTCTGCGATGCGTTGTTCACCGTGCTCCACGAAGCGCCCGGTACGCGAAGCGATCAGCTGTTCCGCGGCATTGCCAGCGAGCGCGCCCACGTAGCCTGCAGCGCCGATGTGCAGGTGGCGCCCAGTGCCAAAGGCGCAAGAGTGCTGCAATCGCTCCGCGGCCTGATCGACGGGGCCGGTGCTGAAGTGGATCTGCGGCCGCGTCTCACGATCAACACGGACGAGGTTCAGGCCGCCCACGGCGCCACCACCGGCAGGCTGGACGAGGACCTGCTGTTTTATCTGCTGTCGCGTGGCCTGTCCCCGGGTGATGCGCGTTCGCTCCTGAAATGGGCGTTTCTGGCCGAAGCCCTCAACGCCATCGACCTGCCGCCCTTGAGGCGCGATGCCGGCCTGGCCGCGGCCGCCCGGCTGGCCGATATCCCGGCGACGGAGCTGCTCCAGTGAGCGCGCCACCGGCCGCCCGCGCAGACAGCTACTTCGACGCCCAGGGCCTGCTGCGCGCCGAGCGGGTACGCGCCGATTTTCCGATTCTGGGCCGCGAGGTACACGGCCGGCCGCTCGTCTACCTCGACAGCGCAGCCTCCTCGCAACAGCCGCGGGCCGTCCTCGAGGCCACCGAGCACTACGCCACGAGCAGCCACGCCAATGTGCATCGCGGCGTCCACACGCTGAGCCAGGAGGCCACCGTCGCTTTCGAGGCAGCGCGCGAAACCGTGCGCCGCTTCATCAATGCGCGCAAGACAGGCGAGATCATCTTTACCCGCGGTACGACCGAAGCGATCAACCTGGTTGCGCGCTCCTGGGGCGGGACACAGCTGGGCGCCGGCGATGAGGTCCTGATCACGCACCTCGAGCATCACGCCAACATCGTACCCTGGCAACTGGTCTGCGCCGCGGCGGGCGCGCGCCTCATCGCCGCGCCGCTCACGCCCGAGGGCGAGCTTGACCTGCCCGCCTTCCTGGAATTGCTGGGGCCGCGCACCCGGCTGGTGGCCGTGGCGCACGTCTCCAATGCCCTCGGCACTGCATTGCCCGTCGCGGAAGTCATCGCGGCCGCGCATGCCCGGGGCGTGCCGGTCCTGCTCGATGGGGCCCAGGCCATCGCCCACCAGCGCGTGGACGTGCAACAGCTGGACTGCGATTTCTACGCCTTCTCCGGCCACAAGATGTACGCGCCGACTGGGATCGGCGTGCTCTACGGACGCGAATCACTGCTGGCGGCGATGCCGCCCTGGCAGGGCGGCGGGGACATGATCCTCAGCGTCAGCATCGCGCACAGCACCTACAATGCGCTGCCCTGGAAATTTGAGGCGGGTACACCGAACATTTCCGGCGCGATCGGCCTGGCCGCGGCCATGGATTATCTGGAGGCGCTCGGCCGCGAGCGCGTCGCAGCCCATGAACAGCGCCTCTTGCACCTGGCGACGGCGCAACTGGCCGCCATCCCGGGCCTGCAGATCGTCGGCACCGCACGCGAAAAAGCGGCGGTCATTTCCTTCACCCTGCGCGGCGTGCACCCGCACGACATCGGCACCATTCTTGACCAGGAAGGCATCGCGGTCCGTACTGGCCATCACTGCGCCATGCCGGTCATGACCTTCTACGGCCTGGCGGCCACAGCCCGGGCCTCGTTTGGCTGCTACAACACCGACGCGGATGTCGCTCGCCTGCTGGCCGGCCTCGAGCGGGTGCGCGAGGTGTTTGCCTGATGGACGTGCGTGATCTGTACCGCGACGTGATCCTCGATCACAACCGCAGCCCGCGCAACTTCGGCCGGCTGGAACCGGCCGACGCCGAGGCGCTGGGACACAACCCATTGTGCGGTGACTCGCTCAGCGTGACACTGCGCGTGGCCGACGACCGGCTCAGTGAAATACGCTTCAACGGCGAGGGCTGTGCGATCTCGGTCGCCTCCGCCTCGATGATGAGCGAAGCGGTCAGCGGCAAGTCGCTCGCCGAAGTCGAAGCGCTGTACCGCGAAGTGCACGCGCTGCTCACCGAGCCGGCG
>DATFUG010000341.1:0-9195 GCA_035261025.1 Steroidobacteraceae bacterium
GGGCCCTGCGGCCGTCCACCAGTTGCAAACGGGCGGTGGCCACTCCACATTATCTGTCCACGTCCCGATTCCTGGATTTCCCATGGTCAAAGGCAGCGCCTACCGCCAGGCCGCATATCCCATACAGCCCCAGTTCCTCGAGCGCTGGTCATCGCGGGCGATGTCGGGCGAAGCGCTCACCGAAGCCGAGCTGATGCCGCTGCTCGAGGCGGCGCGCTGGGCGCCCTCCTCGGGAAATTTCCAGCCCTGGCGTTTTCTTTACGCGCGCCGCGACACCGATTTCTGGTCGGCGTTCCTGGACCTGCTGGTGCCCGGCAATCTGACGTGGGCGCAACATGCCGGCGCACTGGTGCTGCTCATTTCGCGCACTCACCTCGACGGGGACGCCAAACCCTCCGTCACGCATTCCTACGACACCGGCGCCGCCTGGATGAGTCTGGCGCTGCAGGGCATCTCCGATGGCTTCGTGGTCCATGGCATCCAGGGATTTGACTACGAGCGGGCGAGGCGCGTGCTGCGCGTGCCGGGCGAATACGCAGTCGAGGCCATGGCCGTGATCGGCAAACCCGGCGATAAGGCGAAACTCAGCGAATCGCTCCAGAAACGCGAAATGCCCAACAACCGCCGGCCGCTGGCGCAGAGCGCCTGTGAAGGGCCATTCAGCCTCTAGTCCGTAAAACCGTATGCTGACTTCCGAGTCGGCGATGACGATAATGCGCAGCGGCACAATCGCCGTCGCATGCACAACAACACGCTGGGGGATCACCATGGCGCAACGCTTCCTGAAGATCGCAGTTGTATACCTCTTCGTCGGGGCCCTGCTGGGTATCGCGATGGGCATTTTTCAGAATTTCGCTCTGGTGCCGGTGCATGCGCACATCGGGCTGCTCGGCTGGGCCACGCTGGCCCTGGCGGGCGTGATCTATCACCTGCATCCGGCGGCGGCGAAGACGCGGCTGGCGCAGCTGCACTTCTGGATTCACAACCTGGCACTACCGGTGTTCATGATCGGCCTGAGCATCTACCTTTCGGGTCATCCAGCCTTCATGGGAGTCGTGATTGTCGCGGCCCTTCTGGTACTCATCGGACTGGCGTTGTTCGCGGTGAACATACTCTCCAATGTGAAGACCACCACGTGAACAGTCCCCTCGCCCTCGTGACAGTTCTGGCGGCCCTGCTGATGAGCGGTCAGGCCGCCGCCCAGGAACATGTGACGCTTCAGACTCCGGACGGCGCCACCATCGCCGCGGACCTCTACGGAGCAGGTGCGCGCGGCGTAGTTCTGGCCCACGGCGGGCGCCTCACCAAAGCGGACTGGGCGCCTCAGGCAAGAATTCTCGCGGCCCGCGGCTTTCGCGTCCTGGCCTTCGACTTCCGCGGGTTCGGTGAGTCGCCGGCACCGCCACCGGCCCTCCAGGGCGACGAGGCCTTGCGCTTCGATGTCCTGGCGGCGGTCCGCTATCTGCACAGCCACGGTGCCCAGACGGTCTCGGTGGTGGGCGCCAGCTTTGGCGGTGCTGCGGCGGCCGACGCCTCTGCCGATAGCGCGCCGGGCGAGATTGATCGTGTGATTCTGCTGGCGCATGGCTCGAGCAGCCATCCGGAACTGATCAAGGGCCGCAAGCTGTTTATCGTCGGCCGTGAGGATACGGACGGTAGTGGCACCGTGAGGCTCACGGAGATGCGCAAAGACTATGAGCGGGTACCGCCTCCCAAGCAATTTGTGATCCTCAAGGGATCCGCGCACGCCCAGTTTCTATTCAGGACGGATCAGGGCGAGCGGTTGATGAGCGAGATACTCAAGTTCCTGTCCGCGCCCTGAGGACGGCCAACCCGATCGGCCCCTATGCCCGCGTCGACTCCTGGTTATTCGGGGACTCCTCTCGCCAGGAAACTGGGGATCGTCGAGGGCTCAAGGATCTGCGCCCGCGATCCGCCCCGGGACTATAGAAAGTGGCTGTCGCCCTTGCCGCCCAATGTCATGTTTGAGAACCAGGCCAGCGCGACCACCGACATAGTCCATATCTTCAGTGATCGCAGGGCCGCATTGGAGAGCGAACTGGTGCGCGTGCGCGCCGCGATTGGCGAATCCGCAGCAATTTGGGTGTCATGGCCAAAGCGGGCCTCGAAGGTGCCCACCGATATCACCGAGGACACTGTCCGCGCGCTGGCCCTGCCCATCGGCCTTGTCGACGTGAAGGTGTGCGCGATCAGCGAAGTCTGGTCCGGTCTGAAGCTGGTTATAAGAAGGGAGTTGCGACGCTCGAGCACTGCCAAGCAGCGGCGTCGCTAAGAAAATGCTCAAGGCGCTGGTGGCATTCCTGGTCCTGCCTGGAGTAGTGACCTTCGCGGCGCCCTTCGCCCTGGCCACCGGGCGCCACCCCGACCCGCAGAGCGGGGTCTACGCGGCTGTACTCTTTATTACGGGCGGCCTGCTGCTGCTCTGGTGTGTGCGCGAATTCTACGTCGCGGGTCGGGGCACGCTGGCACCGTGGGCGCCGCCTCGACACCTGGTCGTCAGCGGCCCGTACCGGTTCTCACGCAATCCGATGTATATCGCTGTCAGTGTGATTCTGGCAGGCTGGGCCGCCCTATACTGGTCCTATGCCCTGATGATTTATCTGACCATGGTCGGAATCGCCTTCCACCTGCGGGTCCTGCTGGGCGAGGAACCCGCATTGGCCTCTGCTTTCGGGCCGGCATGGGAGTCGTACCGGGCGCGGACGAAAAGGTGGTTGCTGTAGGTCGCCCAATTGGACCACTTCCGAGCGTTGCACGATCCATGAAGAGCGGGAAAGGCTTGCAACTTTTCGCGCTCTACATCGCATGCGGCGCCGTGTTCGTCGGGCTCACCAGCATGAGACTGCCGCCCCTGGTCGCCTCGCACTTTGGCGCCTCCGGCATGGCCAATGGCTTCATGACACGCACTTTCTACACGGTGTTCATGGTGGCGTTCGTGATTGGCCTTCCCGCCCTCATAGTGCTCGTCACCTGGTTCGCCGTCGGCAACGCCAGGGCACGCCTCAATGTGCCAGACCGCGACTACTGGTTGGCGCCGGAACGGCGCGCCGCAACCGTGGCGTTCCTGCGGAACGGCATCCTGTGGTTTGGCGTCCTGCTGGTCACCTTCTTGTGCTACGCACACGCCCTGGTGGTGCGGGCGAACGGCGTTCAACCGCCCCGGCTCGACAATTCCTGGTTCATGGGCGGCCTGGTGGCCTTCTTCATCGTGTTATTCGTTGCCGTCAGGAAGTTTCGCGGCCGCTTTCGACGCACCCACTGACCCCACCGGCGCGGCGATGAAGCGCGCATTCATGTCCGGAAACCATTGTGAGGTTCGCTATGCGTAACAGTGCCTGGTATTCGCAACTTGCCAGAGAGGCCGCGCATTTCTGCGGCCGACCGAGGATTTTTGTCTTTGCCGTCGGCATCATCGCGGTATGGATCGTCACGGGACCGATATTCCGCTTCAGTGACACCTGGCAACTGGTCATCAATACCGGTACCACTATCATCACCTTTCTGATGGTGTTTCTGATTCAAAACACCCAGAACCGCGACACAGAGGCGATCCAGGTGAAACTAGACGAACTCATCCGCGCAACGGCGGGTGCGCACAATGTCCTGCTTGATCTTGAGGAACTCGAGGAGGAAACACTCGAGGCTTTCCGCTTGAAGTATCAGGCACTTGCCAGCGCCGCGAGAGCAGAGCTGGGCCGTGGGGTCAAGGACACCGGCACGCCGGAACCCTGAGTCATTCCAAACTGCGTTTCCGCGGCCGCCTCAGCCGTTGAGCTCAATCGTGCCGAAGTGCCACTTCTCCATCGGGGGCTCAGTGCCAAGCGGTGCGTCGTGCGAAGGATCGAGCCTGGCAAGGTGTTTGCGCAGGAACGATTCGAATTTCCGGTCGGCGTACTCGCGCTCGTCCATCGCGCTGCGGCCGTAGTCGTCCAGCGCTTCCGGACTGACGCCCACCCGCACCGTCTTGCTGCGTTTATTCGGGCGCAACGGATCCGTGCCCAACTTCCAGGAGGCGAGCAGTACAAACTCGCCCTCCCCTGGCAGCGCGATCAGGCGCGTACCCGTCGGGAACACCTTTTCGGCCACGGCGCGCAGACGCTCCTTCTGATCACGCCTGAGGTAAACCGCAGGAGCCGCGCGATCGGCGATGGTGTTCTTCATCGCTCCCTCCCCTCTTGTGTCGAACATGCCCGAGGACCCAATAGATGTCTAGTGAGGTAAATTAGGTAGACCATGACGAGCATCCTCCGATTGACCGCGGTCCTGTGTGCCATTGGGGCAACCCTGGCGGCGGGCGCCACGAATCCAGAGGAGGTCCAGGTCGGCCAGGAGCTGCATCCGGCGACACTGCAGGGCCTGAATGGCCCGTCGCGGGAATTGGCGGAATTCCGCGGCCGGCCATTGATCATCAATGTCTGGGCGAGCTGGTGTGGGCCGTGCCGGGCGGAGATGGCCTCACTGGAACGCCTTGCGTGGCGGGACCAGGGTAAAGCCGTCACGATCATCGGGATCTCCACCGACGATTCCATTGACGACGCCAGGGCCTGGGTAAAACAGTCCAATGCGACGCTCAACCAGTTCATCGACCAGCACCTGCAGATGGAACACATGCTCGGTGCCTCGAGACTCCCCCTGACGGTACTGGTCGATTCTCACGGGCGTGTACTGGACAAGATTTACGGCGCCAGGGAGTGGGACAGTCCGGAGTCCATTGCCTTTGTAAGCAGGACATTCCACCCGGGACCAGGCCCCTAGATGCCGGCCCGCATCGACCACATCGCGCTCTGGACACACGATCTGGATCGGCTCAAGCGCTTTTACACGACCTACTTTGGCGCCACCGCCGGGCCCAACTATGTCAATCCGGCGAAGGGCTTTGCCTCGTGCTTCCTGAGTTTTTCAGGCGGCGCCCGCATTGAAGTCATGACGACGACGTCGGTGCCGCTCTCGATGCCGGCGCCGGGCACACAACCGTTCGGACTGACGCACCTTGCCATCTCGGTGGGTTCCAGCGAGCTCGTCGACGAGCTGACGAGCCGGCTCCGAAGTGAAGGCACGCGGATTCTCGATGGGCCGCGGCACACCGGTGATGGCTGCTACGAAGCGGTTGCTCTCGATCCCGACGGAAACCGCGTCGAGATTTGCGCCGGGCGCCTCGCATCCTAGACACTGAACCTCACGACACAAGAATTACCGAGGATCAGACATGACAAAGCCAATCATCGCTCCCGCGTTCTGCCAGGTAGCCTGGGTCGTCCGCGACATCGCAGCCACGGAAGACTTTTTCATTGAAACCATGGGAATCAGCCGCTTCATGCACATGGACAACCTGGCCGCTAAGGACACCGAGGGCACCTACATGGGGAAGCCCGGGAACTGGGTCTGCCACCTGCACATCGCCTACGCGGGCAATACGCAAATCGAACTCATCCAGCCGGTGTCTGGAGCCAGCATGTTCCAGGAATCTCTGGATCGGCACGGCGACGCCGTTCAGCACGTGGCGTACTGGCTGGATGATGCGGACTACGACGCCGCTGCCGCCCATCTGGAGTCCTCGGGATATCGTCAGATCCAGAGCTTCCGCTTGCCGATCCTGCGGGTAGGCTATTACGACACACGTCGAGCCATTGGGGTCGTGACCGAGATTGTCGGCTCCGGCAAGGAAGGTCATGAGCTCCGGCGCAACCTGCAGGCGGGAAAATTCTGAACGAGCCGGTGCAGCGGCCCTGCAGCGGTTGCGCCCGGAGCGCGTATACATGGACAACGGCCAGGTCCCGAAAACCATAAAGTATGGTTCGCTCCCGGACCAGGCGGGAGACCTGTATCTCCCGTCCACGCCCCACCCTCCGGTCATCTGCCTGCTGCACGGCGGGTTCTGGCGCGCGTCGTACGGCCGCGATCAGATGGACGCCATCGCCGCGGACCTTGCCCGCCGCGGTTTCGCCGTCTGGAATCTGGAGTACCGGCGTCTCGGTGTGCCAAATGCCGGATGGCCGGGCACCTTCGACGATGTGCTCGCGGGTATCGATCGGCTCACGGGCTTTGCCGCCGACGGCATCGATATCGACCTGCATCGCGTCGTTGTGAGCGGCCATTCCGCGGGGGGACATCTGGCCTTGTGGGCCGCCGCGCGCGAGCGCGGTAGGGATGCGGGCAAGAGTACACGGGAGTGTCGGATCAGCGCCGTCGTGGGGCAGGCGCCCGTCGCTGATCTGCAGCGCGCCTTCGAGCTTGGAACCGGGGGCAGCGCGGTCCGTGAACTTATGGGCGGCACACCGACGGAGCGGGCGGAGCGCTACCGAAGAGCTTCACCACGTGCGCTGCTGCCTATGAACGTACCGCAGCTGCTCATTCACGGCACTTTGGACGATGTCGTGCCCCTCGAGATCTCACGCACCTACACCGAGGCGGCGCGGGCGGCGGGCGATCGGGCCGAACTGGTGGAGTTGCCCGGCGCAGGCCACATGGAGTTTCTCGACCCCGCCAGCCCAGCCCATGCTGTGCTCTGCAACTGGCTGAACCGCGTCGCGCTAGCGTAGGAGATCACGATGGATCGTACTTATCTGATTGCAAGCGCCGTCCTGTGGGCGGCTGCGATCGTTGCAGCGGCAGTCCTCGCAGGGCCTACCATCCTTTCAACCATCCTGCTGCCGGCACTTCCGATCATCTCCTTGCTGCTGGCCTGGCGCAGGCCCCCTAAGCGCTAGAGCGTCTGGTCGGCATTCCAGCGCGCGACCTCCGCTGGGAGGACCGGGGAGGCGCCAGATTCGCCGGCGAGGGCCAGGACCTCGCGCGGCGAAATCCGATCCCCGGTGCGCGACAGAAAGCGGGCCCGGACCACGGCGTTGGCCACGAGCTCGGTACCGCGTTCGAAGCGCTGCTCGAGCACAAAGGCCTTCTCATCCCAACCCAGGACGCGCGTTTCGATCGTGAAGGCCTGGAACAGCGTGAGGGAGCGCCGGAACCGAATAGTTTGTGCGACGACGACCGGATACCAGCCCTGCTGCCGGAGCTCGCGCGCCAGGCCGGCGCGGATCATGAGATCAACACGCGCCAGATCCATCATGGAAAGGTACACACCGTTGTTGACGTGCCGGAGCACGTCCAGGTCAGTAGGCAAAACGCGAAACGGGGTGTGGCAGGGCCCGAAGGGCGGCACGGATGAGCGCCGCGGGGCGGCGAGCAGGAGCCACGGCAGGCGGAGCCAGAGATTCACGCAGGGTGCTCCTCTTGGGCGGGCAGGACAGGTACTCTAGGCTCTCGGAACAATATCAGGAGTGGTGCCATGAAGCGTTCGGCCTCAGCAGTCTGGCAAGGTGATCTCAAGCAGGGCCATGGGGCGCTCGCGACTCACAGCGGCGTGCTCAAGGACACGCCGTATTCATTCGCGACGCGATTTGAACAGACTCCCGGAACGAATCCGGAAGAACTGCTGGCGGCGGCGCACGCCGGCTGCTTTACGATGGCGTTATCGGCCGCACTTGGCGGTGCGGGTTTTGTGCCCAAGCGCCTGGCCACCCAGGCCGTCGTGTCGCTGGAACAGGTCAACGGGCAGTGGACCATCAACCATGTCCAGCTGAATACGGAAGCCTGGGTACCCGGAATAACTGTCACTCAATTCCAGAATATCGCTGCCGACGCCAAGGCCAACTGCCCGGTATCGCGATTATTCAAGGCAGAAATCGCCCTTTCCGCCAAGCTCGAGCCCAGCTGAGGGCGGACTGAGGCCTGACAACATTCGTTGTCGCCGCGGTCTCGTTCAGCGTGGCGAATTCATCCGCGGCGCAGCGGCTCATCTGATTCTGCGACTTCGGGACTTTGCGGAAAGCCTGCGACGTGACACACTCGCTCGTCCCTTACGGAAGCGAGAGCCATGATTGATGTGGGCGTGATCCTGAAGCGTTTCGAAACGCCCGACGAAACGCGCGAGCTTGATCTCGGCAAGTACGAAGTCGTCAATCTCGGGGGAATGAGCATTGGCCGGGCAACTTATCTGCCTGGTTGGAAGTGGTCAAAGCACGTGGGACCACTCGTAGGCGCGACCCGATGCTCTGTGAAGCACGTGGGTCTGGTCCTCGCAGGGGTGGCGACTGCGGCGTTTGACGACGGTACGATCATTGAGCTGCGTGCCGGAGATCTCTTCTATATTCCACCCGTGCCGCATGACAGCTGGGTTGTGGGCGATCAGCCCTATATGTCGCTGCACTTTGGTGGAGTTGAGCGCTACGCGCGCTAGCGCCACTCGACCGCGCCGATTTGCGGCGGGGATTCATCATGGCGAAACAGCGATATGAAGGCAGCTGCCATTGCGGCCAGGTACGCTTCGTCGTCCATGGAGACCTCGCCACCGCCGCGCTGTGCAACTGCTCGATCTGCACCAAGAAAGGCTTTGTGCACTTCATCGTGCCGCCGGCGGACTTCGAGCTGCTCGCGGGCCTCGAGGCGCTCGCGACCTACCAGTTCGGAACGAAGACCGCGAAACACCATTTCTGCAGAATCTGCGGCGTTCCCCCGTTCTACATCCCGCGCTCCGATCCCGACAGCATCGACGTCAACGTGCGCTGCCTGGCGGGCGTGGATGTCGGGCGTCTCGCACTCCCCTGCTTTGACGGCCAGAACTGGGAAGCAGCCAACGCGGCCAAGGTTCCGTGGCGCTGATCATCGACGCTATCGGGCAGGCTGCCCTTGGACCGCTGGTCGCTGCACCAGCATGACCAGCAGTCCGATCGCCGCCATCGCCCAGACGATCACCGGGCTGGAAGGCAGGTCGGTGAGCGCCGAGACGACCAGGCCGACCAGATAGCTGGCGCCCGTCAGCGCATAGCCGATCAGCAGCTGCCGCCCCTGCGGATAGCGATAGGTGGCGACCGCGGGAATAATCAGGCTGGTGAACACCAGGTACACGCCGACCAACTGCACGGACACCGTCACTGTCACGGCAAACACCAGGTAGAAACCGGCGCGGCCCAGGCGCTCGCGCCACTTGAACCAGGCCAGCAGCACGAACGCCGTCAGCACTGCGGCGCGCAGCAGCTGCGGCACTGAGACCCAGAGTATCTGACCGGCCAGCAGATCCTTCAGATCCTCACCACCGTGCGGATCGTTCGCCAGCAGCAGGATTTGCGCCGTGGAGGCGAGCACGAACAGCACGCCAATCAGCGCTTCCTGCACTTC
>DATFUG010000342.1:0-5109 GCA_035261025.1 Steroidobacteraceae bacterium
GCCGGGAGAAGTCTGCAGGAACAGCGAGACGTTGTAGTCCGCCGCCACCAGGTCGGGCAGGTTGTCGCCATTCATGTCGAGGATGGCGACCTGCGAGGCTCCGGCCGAGGGCAGCACCAGCGGCGTATTGAAGCTGCCCGGACTCAGGGTGTTGTTGAAATAGACGGCCAGCACCCCATCCTCGACGCTTGCCGTCACCACATCGGGCAGGCCATCGCCATTGACGTCTGCGCTGGCGATATACAGCGCATTATCGCCATTGAACGTCGATGTCGGGGTTGCAAACGCGGTGGCCGAAGTGGACAGGTAGGTCTTCAGATAGGCCGGATCGGGCTCGAGCCCGTTTTGCACACTGCTCAACTGCACGATGTCGTTGAAGCCGTCGTTATTGAAATCGGCCGCCGCGACCCCGGCTGACATCTCGACCGGCGCGTAGCCGTTGAAATTGTCGCCGTAGCCGCCGCAGCTTGTGAGCAGCAGGACCGCGGCCAACGCAGCCCAGGTGGCGGGCTGCCTGATGAATCCGGTTGGGTTGGACATGGATGATTCTCCGAATAAACCAAGCAGTTGGACGTTTAGGCCGATGAACTTAGTGCAGGGCTCGTACCAGTACCATCGAGCGGCGCACAAAATCCAGGCCAGCCTTGGAGTGAGTACCGGCCGCGCGGGTATTCGGTGTGATGGCGGCGTCGCCGAAGAGCGACAGTTCTCACAGCTGAAGGATCCCCCCTATTGAATCAAAGTGCGAGGCGCTGATACAGCCTTCCGCGCTGCCGCTTGGACAGCCGGGCTCCCGATTCAGTTCCAGTGGACTCACGGCGCAGCCGCCGGCCGCTCGCTCCTGACGAGCCCTAGGCAGTATGCCCGACAGCCAAGTCGGTGGGTTGGCGGACAGACCTGCTCCTTGCCTGGGGGGATAGTCGTGATGCCGGCACCTCAATGCCGATACGCGGGGTTTGCGCCAGATGCTGAACAAGTCCATCTCACTTCCTGTGCCGCGGACACGATTGCATGAGCGTCGCCGCGTGGACAGGAATTACCCCATGCCGGTGGGGCACGACAATTTGGCGTACCACCAGCTGGTCCTCATCGTGCTCGCGGCTGCAGTCCTGTACTCGGTCGCAATCACACTGGGTCTGGGCGTGCCCAGCCTGGGCTCCTTTTCGGAAAGCCCATCCACGAGCGGCGCCGTCGTCATGGATCTCGCGCTACTGTCGCTGGCATTGCTGCACTTTCATTTCGTGCAGCGGCCCTACGCCGTTCCCGACGTACGCCAGATCAGGCGATCGCCGGCGAGGCGCAGCCACGATCGACTGCTCGTCAGCGCTCTCTTATTGGCATTCTTCTTTGTCTGGCAGCCCCTGCCGGATCTGGTCTGGGCACTCGGCGCGCCGTGGCCAGTGCTGTTGTTGCGCACGGGCTGGTATGTCGGTTGGCTCTCACTGCTGGTCTCGGCGGCACTGCTCGAGGTGCCAACGTTCCTGCGGACGGCGCTGCGAACCGGAGTCCTGCGCAGCGTCGGCTTCGCGACGAGGGCGGCCCGGTGCGGAATCGTTTGCGGGCTGCTGCTCGTGGAATGGTGTGCTGCACAGATGGACCTCGGCCATCTGCTGTTTGCCGGCGCCGTGACCGCCTATCTCTGCATTACCCTTTTCCTGTATCGACGAAGCGTCAACGCAGCCTCCCTACGCCCAAATGCCATGAATAAAGGCCTCCGGCCGCTGCAGGAGTGAGGCTGGCGCGCGACACAGCGGAGGGTGGCCGCCGCGACCGAACTGTGAGCTAAGTCCACTTCGACTGGATCGTCAGGTGCGCGGGTAGGTGTCGTGCTATTGTCCGGCAGCCTAAAGTGGACACCACGACAGCAAGCCCAGGCGAAGACGCGCGCCGCAACGCCGCGGAATTGCGATCCGTGGTCGAGCGCTACCGACGACCCTCTCGTGCGCGGGCCATCTGGCAACTCTCCAATACGCTCCTGCCTTACCTGCTCGTCTGGTACCTGATGGCGCGCGCCGTCACTGTGTCGTACTGGCTGATGCTGCCCCTCGCGTTCCTCGCGGCGGGCCTGCGGGTGCGCATATTCATCTTCATGCATGACTGCGGCCACGGTTCCTTCCTGCGCTCGCAGCGGGCCAACAGTGTCATCGGCTGGATCACCGGCTTGTTGACCTTCACGCCCTTTCACCACTGGAGCTGGGAACACGCGATACACCACCGCACCTCGGGCAATCTGAACCGCCGCGGCCATGGCGACATCTGGACCCTGACGGTAGAAGAGTATCTCGCCTCGCCGGCCTGGCGCCGGGCCGCCTATCGGTTCCTGCGTAATCCACTGGTGCTGCTGGTGATTGCGCCCAGCGTGCAGTTCGTGCTGCTGGAGCGATTCCCCTCTTCGAAGGCGGGCAGGCGCGAGCGACTGTCGGTGCTGCTCACCAATCTCGGGCTGCTGTTGATGGCAATCGCGCTGTGCAAACTGATTGGATTCCGATCGTGGCTGCTGATCGAGGTGACGTTGATGCTGCTGGCCGGCGCCGCCGGCGTCTGGCTGTTTTACGTGCAGCATCAGTTCGCCGATGTCTACTGGGTCCGCAATGAGGCCTGGGATTACACCGATGCGGCCCTGACCGGCAGTTCCTACTACAACCTGCCCGGCATACTGCGCTGGTTCTCAGGGAATATCGGCTTCCATCATATTCATCACCTCAGCCCGCAGATCCCCAACTACCATCTACGGCGCTGCCACGACGCCGAGCCGCGATTCCGCAAGGTTCCCACCCTCACGCTGCTGACGAGCTTCCGCTCGGCAACGCTGCGTCTGTGGGATGAGCAGCGACAACGCCTGATCGGCTTTCGCCTGCTGAAAACCCACCGTCCGGGCTAGCTCCCGCGGCCATCCGGTGCCGCTTGGGCGCGATTGAACGCGCTACAATGCCTGCTGTCCTAACGACAACCCGGTCGTGGAGCTTCGTATGCGCCGAATTGCAACCCTGGGAATGGCGGCCGCAGCGGCCGCAGTAATAGCCGTCGCCGGTGCGGCGGGCGATGCGCCTGGCGCAGCGGGCGCGCTCCACGCCGAGTGGATGGACAAGGGCGTGGATCCGCTGCAGGATTTTTACCTGTATGCCAACGGGCAGTTCCTGCGCGATAACCCGGTACCGCCGGCGTACTCGTCCTGGGGCCAGTTTCAGATTCTCGACCAGAAGAACCAGGACTTCATCCATGAGCTGCTGCAGGCCGCCGCGGCAGACAAGGCCGCCTTGGCCGGCACTGAGGAGCGGAAGATCGGCGACTTCTATGCCAGCGGCATGGACGAGGCGGCCGTCGAGAAGGCGGGCATTGCCGCGCTCAACGGCGAATTTGCGCGGATTGCGGCGATCGGCAGTCCGGCCGACCTGACCGCGGCCCTGGCACACCTGCAGTCCATCGGAGTCGATGCCGCGTTCGGCATCGGCCAGATGCAGGATTACTCGGACAGCACGCAGGTGATCGCGATCGTGGCGCAGGGAGGCCTTGGGCTTCCCGATCGCGACTACTACCTGAAGGACGATCCGAAGTTCGCCGCGATTCGCAAGTCCTACGAAGAACATATTGCGCGCATGTTCGTGTTGCTGGGCGACTCGGGCGCCGTGGCGGCGGGCGAGTCGCACGACGTGATGGCCCTGGAAACACGCCTTGCTGCGGTCTCGATGCCTACCGAGGACCAGCGCAATCCGCACGCGATCTATAACATTCGCGAGCTGCCGGCGCTCGCGAAGGAAGCGCCTGCCATCGACTGGCCGCGTTACCTGGCCGTCTCTGGCGCGCCGCGCGTGACGAAGCTGAACCTGGCCATGCCCGGATACTTTGCCGGGCTGTCGCACGAAATCGAGTCCACTCCCATCCCACAATGGCGCAATTACCTGCGCTGGCAGCTGGCGCACGGCATGGCCCCCTATTTGCCCAGCGCCTTTGTCGACGAGAATTTCAAGTATGTGCAGCTGGTGTCGGGCAGCAAGGAACTGCTGCCGCGCTGGCGGCGGGTGCTGAGAGTGGAGAACGGCGCCATCGGATTTGCCGTAGGGCACGAATACGTCAAGCGGCGCTTCCCACCCGAAGCACGCGCGCAGGTGCTCGAGATCCTGCACGACGTCCGGGCCGCGCTGCAGGAGGATATCAAGACGCTGCCGTGGATGAGCGAGGACACGCGTGTCAAGGCGCTGGAGAAGCTCTCGTTGATTGAGGAGCGCATCGGATATCCGGATGTCTGGCGCGATTACAGCAGGCTCAAGATCGATCGCGGGCCCTATGTGCTGAACGTGCTGCGAGCGAATGCTTTCGAGAACGGCCGTCAACTGGCCAAGATCGGCAAGCCCGTGGATCGCACCGAGTGGGGCATGGTGCCGCAGATGATCAATGCCTATTACGGTTCATCGATGAACAACATCAATTTTCCGGCCGGCATACTGCAGCCGCCATTCTTTGACCCGAATGCGCCTGCCGCCTTCAACTACGGTGCGATTGGCGCCGTCATCGGTCACGAGATCACGCATGGGTTTGACGACCGGGGCAGCCAGTTCGACGGACACGGCAACCTGGTCAACTGGTGGACCAAGGAAGACGGCGAGAAATTTCGCGCCGGGGTCCAATGTGTCATCGATCAGTATTCAGGCTATGCCGTCGACGGCGATCTGCACCTGAAGGGCAAGCTCGTGACGGGCGAAGCCATTGCCGACCTGGGCGGGTTGTTGCTGGCCTATCGGGCCTATGAGGCCTCGGCCGCGCGCGCCGGTGCACCGACCGTGGACGGCTACACCCCCGAGCAGCAGTTTTTCCTGGGTTATTCACGCTTCTGGGGAGAAAACGTGCGGCCCGAGCAGGCGCGCCTATGGGCGACGTCCGACCCGCATCCGCCGTCGAATTTTCGCGTGAACGGCACGCTGGCGAATGTGCCCCAGTTTGCGCAGGCCTTTGGGGCGCCCGTGGCGGCGGCAGACCCCAAGCGCTGCGTAATCTGGTGACATTACACGGGCCCCTGCTCTAGAATCGCGCGCCTTACATGGGGCGGTAGCTCAGTTGGGAGAGCGTCGCGTTCGCAATGCGAAGGTCGAGGGTTCGATCCCCTTCCGCTCC
>DATFUG010000343.1:0-6864 GCA_035261025.1 Steroidobacteraceae bacterium
GGTGTCACGCCTGCAGGCGCCCGCCGCCTGGGAGGCGGCGCTCGCGAAGCAGTCCTTTGTCGATATCGAAATCTTTCGCGAGCCCGCCAGTGCGAATCTGTCTGAGGGCGCCTATGTCCTGCTGGCAAAACGCGCGGCAGACGATGCGATTGCGCTCACCGAGCCGGCTGGCGCCCGCTGGCTTCTGGTCTGCGACGGTGCCAGACCGTGGTCGCTGCTTGGCGACCGGGTGCAGCGCCTGCTGGAATCGCACGGTCAGCGAGTGCTGAGCGCGGGAGCCAGCGCGACTACAGAAGCAATGTTGGCTGCAGCGCGCGGAACGCTAGGTACGATTGATCATGTTGTCTACCTGAGCGGTCCCGTGGACAGCAGTGTGCCTCCGGAGAATGCGCCGTGGCACCCCTTGGACAGCGACGGCATCGTCGGCGCATTGCCGCTCGTCCAGGGCCTTGGCCGCAATCCTTCCCCGCCGCGACTATGGATGGTGACGGCTGGCGGAGCGCTGGTCGATCACCTTCCCGATGGGATCCCAGGCAATTCGACGCAGGGCGCCCTGTGGGGCTTTGGCCGGGTCGTCATGAACGAATATCCGGCGCTCGAGTGCACGCTGATCGATCTGGACATTGACCCGGCCAGTGAAGAGGCGGCAGGACGACTCCAGGCAGAGTTGCTCCAGCCCGACGGTGAACAGGAGATCATGCTGGGTGCCCACGGCCGCTACGTGACGCGCATGCAAAGCATGGCGGACGACACGGCCGCCATGCCCGAGAGGAAGGCCACACGTTTCCGGCTCGATTTCCACGCGCCGGGTCGGATACGCAATCTACAGTGGCGGCCACTGGCTGAGCCGACGCTTGCAGATGACGAGGTCGAAGTTCGTGTCGCGGCAACTGGACTTAACTTCCGCGACGTCATGTACCTGCAGGGTCTATTGCCAGAAGATGCCATCGAAGGCGGCTTTGCTGGCGCCAGCTTGGGACTTGAATTCGCCGGCGTTGTGAGCCGCGTGGGGCGGCATGGCGGTGAATTCTCAACAGGCGATGCCGTCATGGGCTTCGCACCGGCCTGTTTTGCCAGCCACGTCGTTACCACCGCCAAGGCCATTTCGCACAAACCGGCGGACTGGTCGTTCGAGGCGGCTGCGACGGTGCCGACTGTCTTCTTCACGGTGTACTACGCACTAAAGCACCTGGCAGATCTGCAACCCGGCGAACGCATCCTGATCCACGGCGGTGCGGGCGGTGTGGGCATCGCTGCCATCCAGTTCGCAATGCACCTCGGTGCCGAGGTGTACGCAACGGCGGGTAGCGACGAGAAACGCGATTTCGTCGCACTGCTGGGTGCTGACCACGTGCTCGACTCACGCAGCCTGGCATTCGCCGATCAGATCCTCGCCATAACAAAGGGCGAGGGCGTCGATGTCGTCCTGAATTCCCTTGCGGGTGAGGCGCTGCGGCGCAGCCTCGACGTCCTCAAGCCCTTCGGCCGATTCCTTGAGCTTGGAAAGCGCGACTTTTTTGAGAATACGCCGATCGGATTGCGCCCGTTCAAGAACAACATCAGCTACTTCGGCATTGATGCCGACCAGTTGCTTATCGCGCGTCCTGCGCTGGCTGGCCGGCTGTTCCGCGAGGTCATGGCGCTGTTCCGCGAGAAGGTGCTGTTTCCGTTGCCCTATCGCCTGTTCCCCGCGACCAGCATTGTCGATGCCTTCCGCACCATGCAGCAGGCGCAGCAGATCGGCAAGGTGATTGTGGGTATTGAGGGCGCCTCAGTCGCCGTCGAATCCGCGCCGGCCCGTGCAACAACCATTCGCTTTGAGCCGCGCGCCAGCTGGCTCGTCACCGGAGGAATATCTGGCTTTGGCCTGGAATCGGCCCGCTGGCTGGCCGAACGTGGCGTCGGCCATCTGATGCTGGTCGGCCGCCGTGGTATGCGCACGCCCGGCGCCGCGGA
Source organism: Steroidobacteraceae bacterium (assembly GCA_035261025.1). Lineage (GTDB taxonomy): Bacteria > Pseudomonadota > Gammaproteobacteria > Steroidobacterales > Steroidobacteraceae > FEN-1191. Next base: position 1,957 of record DATFUG010000343.1, read on the forward strand.
AGCCGTGCGCACGCTGGAAGCATTGGGCGCCCGGGTCGATGTGATCGCCTGCGACATCAATAATCGCAGTGCCGTGCAATCGATGCTAAGCGAGATCCGCAATTCGCGCACGCCGCTGACGGGAGTGCTGCATGCCGCGATGGTCCTGGATGACTCCCTGATCGCCAACCTCGACGCGAATCGGCTGCGCAACGTGCTCACACCCAAGCTTCTCGGCGCCTGGCACCTACACGAGCTGACTCTCGAAATACCGATCGAACACTTCGTCCTTTATTCATCAATCACCACGATGATCGGCAATCCGGGACAGGCGAACTACGTCGCCGCCAACGCCTCCCTCGAAAGCCTTGCGCTGCTGCGCCGGGCGGTCGGGCTGCCCGTCACCTGCATCGGTTGGGGCCCCATCGGCGATGCGGGCTTGCTGGCGCGCAATCAGGCCGTTAAAGACGTTCTGGCAGGGCGCCTCGGTGCGAGTCCAATGAGTGCGCGCGCCGCGCTGGAGATGCTCGATCGGCTTCTGCCGCGCGGTGCCGGTACGGTCGCCGTGGGCAATTTTGACTGGCCGACGCTCGCACGATTGCTGCCTTCCGCCAAGGGCACGCGGTTCGAGTGGCTGCGCCGCCGAGCGGGCCCGGCCGCCGATACGAGCGCCGTGAGCGATGATATTCGCGTTATGATTGCCGGCAAGTCGCGCGAGGAAGCCCTGCGCATTGCGCAGGAACTGGTAGTTCAGGAAGTCGCGCAGGTTCTGTGCGTCGCCCCCGAGCGCGTTGACCCGCACCGCTCGGTGCACGATCTGGGCATGGATTCGCTGATGGCTGTTGAGCTGGTAATGGGACTGGAAAAGCGCTTTGGACTTGAGTTGCCGGCCATGCTGATGAACGAGGGGATGACTGTCGAAAGGGTCGCCACACGCGTCATCGATCGCCTGCTGCGCACCGATGAGCCGGTGAAGGCAGAGAGCGGCGATCGGCTGGATATTGTCGCCGCCACTCTGGCCACTCAGCACGGAGAGACCCTGGCGGCCGATGATCTTGTCAAGACACTCGAACAGGCGCGCAGCATGCCGCCCGGAAAAATGCGGTTGATCCGATGAGCAGCAAGCGCTACGGCTTGGTCGACAAGGCGCGCGACGAGCTGGTCCGGCGTTTTCTCGATCGCAAGAGCGCCGAACACACGGCGCACGCGCCCCCGACCACGGCCCAGACGGGCAGCAAATGGCTCAATATTCCAGAGGCCTTTAGCCGTTTCGATCGCTTTCCGGGCTACGAGAGGCTCCTGGTGCCGCGGGTTGCGGCCGACCGACTGGGCCTCGCCAATCCCTTTTTCAAAGCGCACGACGGCGTAGCAGGAGCCACCACGCTGATCGAAGGCCGTAGCTACGTCAATTTCTCCTCTTATAACTATCTGGGACTTGCGGGTCATCCGCGCGTCAACAAGGCGGCCACCGCCGCGATAGAGCGCTACGGCACCTCGGCGTCTGCCAGCCGCCTGGTAGCAGGTGAGCGCCCAATTCAGCGTGAGCTCGAAAAGGCGCTCGCGGCCTTCTACGAAGTCGAGGACTGCGTGGTCTTTGTCAGCGGCCATGCGACCAACGTGACCACGATCGGCTATCTGTTTGGCCCCAAGGACCTCGTCGTACACGACAGCCTTATCCACAACAGTGTTCTTGAGGGGATCAAACTCTCCGGCGCGTCGCGGCGCTCGTTCCCGCACAACGATACGGCCGCCCTCGACACCATCCTGACTGAGATCCGCGGCCTGTTCGAGCGAGTGCTGATTGTCGTTGAGGGCCTGTATAGCATGGACGGCGACATCGCCGAACTGCCGCGCCTGATTGACATCAAGCAGCGCCACAAAGCCTTTTTGATGGTCGACGAGGCGCATTCGCTTGGTGTACTGGGCGATTCAGGCCACGGTATCCGGGAACACTACGGAGTCCCAGGCAAGTCAGTGGATATCTGGATGGGCACGCTCAGCAAGGCGTTGGCTGGATGTGGGGGATTTATTGCTGGCGAGCGTGCTCTTGTGGAGCATCTCAAGTACGCTGCGCCGGGGTTTGTTTACAGTGTCGGGCTGGCACCGCCGCTCGCCGCGGCGTCCCTCGAAGCGCTGCGCATCATGATTGAGGAGCCAGTGCGCAGCCGTCGGCTGCACGAGCGGGCCAACTACGCCCATGCGATGGCTCGTGAGCGTGGCATCAATACCGGCCTGTCGCAGGGGTACGCGGTCATACCTGCGATTGTCGGAGGTTCGCTTAAGGCGGCGAAAATCTCAAATCAGCTTTTTGAGCGCGGCATTAATGTACAGCCAATTGTTTATCCGGCAGTCGACGAGCGGGCGGCGAGGCTGCGTTTTTTTGTAAGCACTATGCACACGGAAAAGCAGATTCAAGGGGCTATCGAGGCTCTGGCGGACCTCCTCTAAGGCGGCAGCCGCGGGTGTGGCGAGGCTTTGCTATGCCCCAGTGTCCGTGAGCGGCCAGCCACGCAACAAGCGCGCGAGGTCAGAAAAACGTACGAGCCTGCCGCCGGCGCTGCGAAGGGCACCTACCTCGGCACGGGTAGGCCAACTCTCGTAACTCCCGGCACTGTTCTGCGGGGTACCGGCCGCTCCGTTGGCGATCGCCTCAATCGATGCCGCCAGCAAGTCAGCGCCCTCGCGGAACAGGAGCGCGGTGGCAGAGAATACGCTTGATGCCGCGCGCGGTCCGCAGGCGCGCTGCGCCACGATCGGGCCGGCGTCGAGTTCCGGCGCCATGAAGTGCACCGTGACTCCCAATGGCGGGGAGCCGCGCAGCAACGCCTGAAAGACCGGATCGACGCCTCTGGCAGCGGGCAGCAGCGAAGGGTGGATGTTGAGGCAGCCGCGCTTGGGCACGGCCAGAGCGGCTGGGTGCAGGCGCTGATTGAAGAAGGCACTGACCAGCAGATCCGGTGCGCAAGAAGCGAGAAAGCGCAGCCCGTCTGCATTGTTGAGGTCGCGCGTTGCGTATACGCGCACTCCAGGCGAGGAACCGTGTGTCGGGACGCGTTCAGCGCCGGCAACGGCACATAACCACTCGGCTAGGGCCGTCGAGTACCACAGGTAAAGTGCGTAGGCGAGGCCGCTGCGCCGCACGTGCGCAAGGGCGCCGCGCAAGAATCCGACGTGCGGGTCCAGCACCCGCGTAGAGCGGACTATCGCGACAATGTTGAGTCGATCACAAGCGCGCAGGCGCCTCAGCACCAGGGCGCCGTACAATCCGCCGCAGGTACACAACACCGTGCGCAGCTGCTTCTGGCCGGGCTCGCTCACCGACGCTGCGTCTCTGCACAGTGGGAGTGAACGTCGCGGCGCGACGCGGCGGGCGCCGCGCATGGCTCCACCGGATCCAGTTTTTGCGCGTTCACGGAGCCGGCCGCATCCCGGCTGGCCAGGAGCGCTTCCCGTCGGACCCGGCCCCGAGCCCCAGCATTCGGAATGAGTATCCAAACACGGCGGCAGGCGACCCGTCACTGCTATGTGTCATATGTTCATTCTATGTGTGGCACGGCACGCTTGGCCACGTCTGCTGCCATGCTTTGCTGCCGAAATGGAGAATTGCTGCGCCTTCGGAGAGTACTGTCCAATTGGAGTGGTACCGGCCAAAAGGCGTTGCGTCAGTAGATAGAAGGGCCGATTATCAATTTACTTGATATATATTGACGCTCCAAGCGTACTCACGGACAGCGCGAGGATGTCATTGCCCATAGAGAGATCGATCCAGGCTGAACACCTCTGGCCAATAGCGGGTGCTGCGGACCGCAAGGCCGTAGACATCATTGTCCCGGTCTATAAGAGTGTGCAATTGACCGCTCGATGCCTTGAGTCCTTGGCCGCGCACATACATGAAGTATCTAGCAGCCATGCGCGCATGACCGTCATCAACGATTCTCCGGATGACGGCGACGTGCATCAAATGCTTGAATCCTTCGCGCGCCGCCACGCATACGTAACGGTACTCGAAAACGAATCCAATCTTGGCTTCGTCAAGACCGTGAACCGGGGACTTGCAATCGCCTGCAAGGACGGGCGGGACGTCATTCTGGTGAATGCGGACACTGAGACATTTGACGGCACTCTGGAAAACCTAGTCGGTGCTGTGCACGCCGATTCTCAAATCGGATTCGCGAGTCCTCGTTCCAACAACGCTTCTCTGTGTTCCCTGCCTCACTTAGATGGCAGCGTTGCGCCCAATCCGGACGAATCATACCGTCGCTGGAAAGTCCTCAGTCGTACAATGCCACCGTTTCATTTTGTTCCGACCGCCGTCGGCTTTTATTTGTATATCAAAAATACGGTCTTGGCGAACTTCGGACTCTTGGATCCCGACTTCGGCATTGGGTATCAAGAAGAAAACGACTTGATCTTCCGGGCAAATAAAGTCGGCTATCGAACGGTATTGGCTAACAATGCCTTCGCCTACCATGCTGGTTCGGCATCGTTTAATCTTCTCGAAGGGAGTATGAAGGCGCATCAGAGCGCCAATCTGGAGAAAATGACTCAGCGGCACAGCGAGTTCCTGCCGCTGGTACGCCGCTACGAGTCTTCGGCGCATTATCGTGCCGAGGCGCTGCTTGGTTGCCTATTGCCCTCTGATTCTCGCCGGTTGAAGATCGTGTTCGATCTGGCCGCTGTCGGTCCGGATTTTAACGGAACCAACGAGATGAGCGTGGCGATCGTTGGAATGTTCTCGGAACGCCATGCATCGAAGTTTGAGGTTTGCGTCATTTGCTCGCTGAAAGCCTTCAAGTTTCACAACCTCGGTCGCCATCGATACATTCGACGCCTCGACCCTGATTTTGCGACGCCGGAGAAATTCTCGATTGGCGTGCAATTAGCCCAACCATTCAATGTCCACTCAATCAGCGTGCTAGAAGAACTCGC
>DATFUG010000344.1:0-4173 GCA_035261025.1 Steroidobacteraceae bacterium
CTCGGCATCGAGCTGACGGAAGGGTACGAGGCCGCGCAGCTCGAAGTGCGTCCCGATATCGTCGTCGTGGGCAACGTGTGTACCCGCGGCATGCCGGTCATCGAGGCGCTGCTCGAGCGCGGTATTCCCTACACCTCGGGACCCGAATGGCTCTCGCACGCGGTGCTTGCCGATCGCTGGGTGCTCGCCATCGCCGGTACCCATGGCAAGACGACTACCGCGGCGATGCTGGCGTGGATACTGGAGGATACCGGCCTGTCGCCGGGATTCCTGATCGGCGGCATTCCCGGGAATTTCCCGGTCAGCGCCCGGCTCGGGGAGCTGCCCTACTTCGTGATCGAGGCCGATGAATACGACACGGCCTTCTTCGACAAGCGCGCGAAGTTCGTGCATTACCGGCCACGCACCGTGGTGCTGAACAACCTGGAATACGATCACGCCGATATCTATCCGGACCTCGCGGCCATCGAGTGGCAATTTCACCAGCTGCTGCGCATCGTGCCCGGCGGCGGGCGATTGCTGGTCAAGGCCGGCGAGGCCAGCCTGGAGCGTGTCCTGCAGAAGGGCTGCTGGAGCGGTGTGGAGCGTTTTGCGCCGAGCGGCACCGCAGCGCGCGCCGGCGCCGGGAGCCTGTGGTCGGCACAGCTCACGCCCCAGGGCGATGGCTCGGAATTCACCGTGCAGCTCGCGGACACCCCCGTCGGCACCGTGCGCTGGCCGCTGATCGGCCTGCACAATGTCGACAATGCGCTGGCGGCGATCGGCGCGGCGCGCCACGCCGGCGTGACTGCGGAGCGCGCCTGCGCGGCGCTGGCGAATTTCGCCGGCGTGCGGCGGCGCATGGAACTGCGCGGTGTGGCCGCGGGGGTGCGCGTGTACGACGATTTTGCGCATCATCCGACCGCGATCGCCACCACCATCGAAGGGTTGCGCCGGCGCGTTGGGCGCGAGCGCATCGTCGCGGTGCTCGAGCCGCGCTCCCACACCATGCGCGCGGGCGTCCATCGGGACACGCTCGCGGCGTCGCTCCGCGGTGCCGACAGCGTGTGGTTGTACGCCGGCGCGGAGCTGGGCTGGGACGCGGCGGCGGCGCTTGCCGCGCTCGGCGCGCGCGTGCACGTGGCGCGCGACATGGACTCCCTCCTGGCCGGCCTGGGCGCTGAGCTGCACGCGGGCGATCACGCGCTGCTGATGAGCAACGGTGGTTTTGGCGGGTTGCACGAGCGCCTGCTCGGCGCTCTCACGGCACGCGGCGCCCGTGCCTGAGCTGGCGCTGTTCCCGCTGCGCACCGTCCTGTTTCCGGGCGGCCTGCTGCCGCTGCGAATCTTCGAGCCCCGCTACGTCGACATGGTCGGCCGCTGCATGAGCGAAGGCGGCGAGTTTGGCGTGGTGCTGATCACCCGCGGCGATGAAAGCGGCGCGATCGACGCGGTGGCCGACGTCGGCACGAGCGCACGCATCGTTGATTTCAACACCCTCCCGGATGGGCTGCTCGGATTGATGTGCCGGGGTGCGCGGCGCTTCCGCTTGAACTCGCGGCGCCAGCAGAGTGACGGCCTGCATCTGGGCACCATTGAATGGATCGCCGAGGCGCCACCGAGCGCGCTGGCAGCGGAGCATCGGCCGGTGGCACGTGTGCTGCAGCGCGTGCTGCAGGAGCTCGGCGTCACAGGGCAGCTCCTGGAGATGAAGCTCGACGATGCCTGCTGGGTTGCGGACCGGCTGGCCGAACTCCTGCCGCTCGAGCGCACCATGCAGCAGGAGCTGCTGGAGCTGGACGACCCGCAGGAGCGCATGCGGCGGCTGGCGCCGCTGATCGAGGTGCCGGAGGATCTGCGGGACGGAGGTTAGCCGCCGGTCATGCGCTGGACGGAATTCGCGCCCGACTGCAGCGGCACGCGCAGCACTTCGGTGTCCAGGTGTCCGTCGGCGTGCAGGCTGAGCCGCCGGTATCCGGGCGAACTCGGGTCGATCGCAAACTGATCGGCGTGCGGCAGGAACTGCGCGCAGGTCGAGGGTGCGGCGAGCAGGCGCACGCCTTTGCGGTGTGTGTCCAGGCTCTGGTGCACGTGACCCCAGATGATGGCGCGCAGGCGCGGATGGCGATCGGTGATCGCAAAGAACTCGTCGGCGTTCTGCAGGCCGACCGAATCGATCCAGCGGCTGCCCATGCGCACCGGGTGATGATGCAATGCGACGAGCACGTGGCGCTCGCCAGCGTCCGCCAGGCGCGCCTCGAGGCGCGCGAGCTCGGAGGCGCTCACGTGGCCGAGAGCCTGTCCGGCCACGCAGCTGTCGATCATCACGATCCGCCAGGCACCCAGGTCATGGAATCCACCGACCTGGAAAGGCGCTTCGGCCAGCTCGCGGCGCATGAGTTCGCCATCGTCGTGGTTGCCGGGCAGGCACCATACCGGCTTGCCCAGGTCGCCAAACAGCTCGCGCACCGCGGCGTAGCCGCCGGGGTCGTCGTTGACCAGATCACCCGTGAGCAGCAGGGCGTCGGCATTCCAGTGGTGTGCCCGGGCGTGCCGCAGCACGCCCTGGAGCGAGTCACGCGTGTTGACGCCGCGCAGGGTACCGTCAGCCCGCGCCACGAGGTGCGGGTCGGTGAACTGCAGCAGCCGGATCTCCTCGTTCATGGCGCCATGTTACCGGCTGTGCGAATCCCGTCGGGTGACGTGCATCAACATCGCGAAGCCTGCGATAAATAGGACCGCCGACGCATTCCACAGTTCTGAAGATATCGGCGCCGATGATGTTAAACGGCCGGCGCACGGCCGTCGCAAACCCGCGTCAGAGCGTCAATAACGGTACTGGTCGGGCTTGTAAGGGCCCTGCGGATCGACCCCGATGTAGCGTGCCTGACGGTCAGTAAGTACCGTGAGTTCGGCGTTGAGTTTCACCAGCTGCAGCCGCGCGACCTTTTCGTCCAGGTGCTTGGGCAAAACGTGCACGCCGACCGGGTAGCGCTCGTGATGGCTCCACAGTTCGATCTGTGCCAGGACCTGGTTGGCGAAGGAGCTGCTCATCACATAACTCGGGTGGCCGGTGCCGCAGCCGAGATTCACGAGGCGCCCCTCGGCCAGCAGGATGATGCGCTTGCCGTCCGGGAAGATCACGTGATCGACCTGTGGCTTGATGTTCTCCCACGGATACTGCTTGAGGGAGGCGCAGTCGATCTCATTGTCGAAGTGGCCGATGTTGCAGACGATGGCATTGTTCTTCATGCGCTTCATGTGCTCGTGCGTGAGCACGTGGAAATTGCCCGTGGCGGTCACGAAGATATCGGCCTTGTCGGCCGCGTAGTCCATCGTCACCACGCGATAGCCTTCCATCGCCGCCTGCAGCGCACAAATCGGGTCAATCTCGGTGACCCACACCTGTGCCGACAGGGCGCGCAGCGCCTGCGCCGAACCCTTGCCGACGTCCCCATAACCGGCGACCACCGCCACCTTGCCGGCGACCATCACGTCGGTGGCGCGCTTGATGCCATCGACCAGCGATTCGCGGCAGCCATACAGGTTGTCGAACTTGCTCTTGGTCACGGAGTCGTTGACGTTGATGGCCGGGAATGCCAGCTGCCCGTCGCGCGCCATCTGGTAGAGGCGCTTGACGCCGGTCGTGGTCTCTTCCGAGACCCCGCGGATCGCGGCGAGACGCGTGGAATACCAGCGCGGATCGCGCTTGAGCGTGGCCGCGATCGCGGCGAACAGCGCGGTCTCCTCTTCGCTCCCGGGATGGCGCAGCACGGTGGCGTCCTGCTCGGCCTTGGCGCCCAGGTGCAGCAGCAGCGTGGCATCCCCTCCGTCATCGAGAATCAGGTTCGCGTGGAGGCCATTCGGCCATGCGAAAATGTGGTGCGTAAAGTCCCAGTACTGATCAAGCGTCTCGCCCTTGTAGGCGTAGACGGCCGTGCCGCGCGCGGCGATCGCCGCGGCGGCATGATCCTGGGTTGAAAAAATATTGCACGAGGCCCAGCGCACTTCCGCACCGAGCGCCTGGAGCGTCTCGATCAGCACCGCGGTCTGGATCGTCATGTGGAGCGAGCCGGCGATGCGCGCGCCCCGCAGCGGCTGGAGCGGCGCGAATTCCTCGCGTATCGCCATCAGGCCGGGCATCTCGGTCTCGGCGATGGCGATTTCCTTGCGGCCCCAGTCGGCGAGCCGAGG
>DATFUG010000345.1:0-4656 GCA_035261025.1 Steroidobacteraceae bacterium
AATCTGGCGGCGCAGCTCGCCTATCACGCCAGCGAGATGTACGCGCGCAACCTGTTCAATTTCCTGAAGCCCGCGCTCGACAAGTCCGGCGCACTGGCGATCGACTGGCAGGATGAAGTCTTCGCGCAATCGTGCCTGACGCACAACGGCGCCATCAAACACGAGGCCACACGCAAAGCGGTAGAGGGAACATGACCGGCATCGTCGCACTGTATATTTTCATGCTGGCCGCGTTCACCGGCTACGAAGTCATCGCCAAGGTGCCGGTGATACTGCACACGCCGCTGATGTCGGGCTCCAATTTCGTGCACGGCATCGTGCTGGTCGGTGCGATGGTCGCGCTGGGGAACGCGACGACAGGGCTGGAGAAGGCCATCGGCATCATCGGCGTCGTACTCGCTGCCGGCAATGCTGCGGGCGGCTACGTCGTGACCGAGCGCATGCTGGAGATGTTCAAATCCAGCGGTGCAAAGAAGCGGCCGGGAGCGCATTGATGAGCGCGGTGTCTGGCGACGGCGCGCGGCTCCTGCTGATCCAGGCGAGTTACTTCGTCACCGCGTTCCTGTTCATCATGGGCCTGAAGCGCATGAGCTCGCCGGTCACGGCGCGCAGCGGCATCGTATGGGCCGGCGCCGGCATGCTGGTGGCGACGATCTTCACCCTGCTGTACCCGGGAATGGGCAACTATCCCCTGATCCTCGGGGCCATCGTGGTGGGTGCTTCCTTCGCGTGGGTCAGCGGCAAGCGCGTGGCCATGACCAACATGCCGCAGATGATCGCGCTTTACAACGGCATGGGCGGCGGCGCGGCCGCCGCGATCGCGGCCGTGGAGCTGTACCGCGGCGAATCGCTGGCGCCGGTGGTCGCTACGCTCGCCGTGGTCGGCGGCATCATCGGCGCGGTGTCCTTCAGCGGGAGCCTCATCGCCTTCGGAAAGCTCCAGGGACTGATCAAGAAGTCTTACCGCTTCGGCGGCCAGCAGGTCCTCAACCTGCTGATCCTGGCCGGTGCACTCGCCGTCGGTGCCCTCGTCGCCAGTGGTCATGCCATCGGCGCTGGCCACGTGACCGGCATATTCGGCCTGGCCCTGCTGCTGGGCGTGACGATGACGCTGCCGATCGGCGGCGCCGACATGCCCGTGGTGATCTCTTTGTACAACGCGCTCACCGGACTCGCGGTGGCCTTCGAAGGCTTCGTGCTCGGCAACGCCGCGATGATCATCGCCGGCACTGTCGTGGGCTCTGCCGGCACCCTGCTCACGCAGCTGATGGCCCGCGCCATGAATCGCTCGCTTGGCAACGTGCTGTTCTCGGGCTTCGGCGACACCGGCGGCACCAGCGGCACCAGCGGCGACGGCGCGGGCGTCACCGGCAGCATGAAACCGATCGAAGCGGCCGACGTCGGCGTGATGATGGCCTTCGCGCAAAAAGTGATCGTGGTGCCCGGCTACGGCATGGCCGTCGCGCAGGCGCAGCACAAGGTGTGGGAGCTGTGCCAGCTGCTCATTGAGCGCGGCGTGCTGGTGCGCTTCGCCATTCACCCGGTGGCCGGACGCATGCCCGGGCATATGAACGTGCTGCTGGCGGAGGCCGGTGTTCCCTACGATCTGATCGCCGACCTTGATGAGATCAACGCGGAGTTCGAGACCGCCGACGTCGCGCTCGTCATCGGCGCGAACGATGTCGTAAATCCGGTGGCCCGCAATGACAAATCGAGTCCCATCTACGGCATGCCGATCCTGAATGCCGACAAGGCGAAGAACGTGATTGTCATCAAGCGCGGCCAGGGCGCGGGCTTCTCCGGTATCGAGAATGCCCTGTTCTATCTCGACAACACGCGCATGCTGTACGGCGACGGCCAGGCCGCAGTCAGCCAGCTCATCCAGGCGGTCAAGGCCGTCTAGAGTCCGCCGCGGGCGCGAAATTACGCGCGCCTTGCAACCATTCCTTCGCTCGCGAGTATCAAAGGGGAAGGCAGCACGATGGTTCGATGCTGCCTAAGCATCCGTCTGCAAGCGCTGCCTCTAGCGAAGGAGATCGACATGTTTGACCCTAAAGTTCTCAAGAATCTGGCGCCGCTCCTGCTGCTCGGTGCCGCCGTGGCCCTCGCACCTGCGATTGCCAGCGCCTCGTACGGCGACTCCGCCAACTCCGTGGTCAGTTCGTCGAAGGTGGTCCGTTACCACGACCTGAACCTGAACCAGTCGGAGGATGTCGCCACGCTGTACGCCCGCATCCGTCGCGCGGCTGCAGAGGTCTGCACCGCGAACGCGGCCTCGTCCATGCAGCGCGACTGCTACCAGGAGGCCATTGCCACGGCAGTGGCCCGCGTCAACAGCCCGTCGCTCAAGGCCTATCATCAGCGCCGCAGCGGTGCGGGGACTCGCGCCGGAGGGTGAGCGGTCGGCACTCACCGCCCGCCCCATGAGCCACACCTGCATGAGGCGACGCGGTGAAGCCGGCGTTAGACCTCGGAAGCCTCGTTCGTGCATTCGCGCTGCTATACTCCGAGAATGAAAGCAATCGTCTGCGCCGGGCTTGCGCTTCTTTTTGCCGCCTGTGCCGCAACTGAGCCTGCGCATACGGCTGGCGCCTCGTCTTCCACGCGCGTTCCGAGCGCCGAAGGCAGCGCACCGGTCACGACCGCAGTGGAATCGCCGCTTTCCGACCTTGATGTCGTCCACACTGAGATTCCATCTACCCTTCTGGCGGCTATGGCCGCGCCGTATGCCATGCCGGAGCCGCCCTCCTGCGACATCATCTCGACCGAGGTGCAATCGTTGGACGCAGCCCTGGGTCCCGATCTGGACACAGTGGAAACTGCTGCGAATCGAAGTTTGATTGAGCGCGGCGGCGACGCAGCCACTGGAGTCTTGCAAGGAGCGGCAGAAGGTGTTGTTCCATTCCGATCCTGGGTTCGAAAACTCAGTGGGGCGGAAAGCCGCTCCAAGAAAGTTGCGGCTTCAATAGTCGCGGGAACGGTTCGCCGGTCGTTTCTCAAGGGGGTTGGCCAGTTGACGGGCTGCCAATTTCCCGCCGCCCCGCGAAAGTAAACCGAAAGCACTGGCAAGCTATGCCGCAGCCGAGGCTAAACGCCTCGCTCAAGCGGACCGCAAACAGGGCCTTGGCGTCGGACAGTGCTCGCCCGCTCAGCTTGAACGTTAGGCATCACTGAGCCACGTCAGGACACTAGGTCGAGTCGCGCTCGCTGTCGCTATTATCACTCGCCCTGGTACATTCTGCGCCCACGGCGCGCACCAATTCGCCGGGTGCGGCCGCTCAACGCGTGCGATGGATTCGTGCCGGTCCGCCCGATCTAACGCGGTTCGTGGCGCCCGCGGCGTTCGCGCATTCGATCGAGCATGCGCGCACGCTCCGCGGGCGTGGCCGCAAGCCAGCGCCGGCGCAGCTGCTGGCGCTTCCAGGGCGGCAGGCGCGAGAAGGCGCGGTAATTCTGGCGGATCAGTTCCTGCGCTTGCGGGTCGAGCTGCTGGAATCGCTCCCAGCGCCGTCGTATCAGTTCGCGCCGCTCCTCCGGCAGGCCCTGCCAGGTCTGAAAGCGCTCACGTGCCTGGGTCCGTTGTTCCGTGTCCATGCCGAGCCAACGCTCGGCGCCGCGCGCCAGCGCGCGTTGCCGCTGCGGCGGCAGGCTGTCCCAGTCGCCTGAATGACGCTTGAGCAATTCTTGCTGCGCCGAGGACAGCGCATTCCAGGCGAGCGGTGCCGCCGGGGCGCCCGGGGCCGCGACATCCGGCGCCGCGCCCGCGAAGTCCCCGGCCCGCGCCACAGGCGCAAGTCCGGCCAGGCACAGCAGCGCGCAAAGCATCCCGGCACGAAAGCGTTTCATGGGTGTTTCACCTTGTCCGGCGCGGTGGTGGCATGGGCGGTGTCGCGAGCCGCTACCGGAGTGGCAGAAGCGGCGTGTGCGCGCTGCCACGCCTCACCTTCCTGCACGCCGTGATCGGCCAGGTAGTCGTGCCAGCCCGCGTCGGTGGAATCGAGCCAACCGAGATACTCCAGCAGGTCTGCCTCGGCGGCCTGGTCTCCCGCGCGAACCGTCGGCGCCAGGCAGGCACCACTGCAAATCAGGCTCACGGCGTACCACTGCGCTTTCACGAACCCAGTCCGCCGCCGCTGTCCTGATCGGTGTTCGCCGCCCAGTCATAGAACTCGTAGTCCAGCTCACCCTCCGGCGCGGCCTGGTCCTGGGCCAGGGCGAGCGCGTCGCGGTCAGCCAGCAATTCCAGGTCCTCACCGTTCGCCATGCCGGAGCGCTGCATCTCGGGCGCAGGCCAGCGCCCGGCCAGCAGCAACACGGCCAGCACCGTTCCAGCCACCGCGCCCGCGGGCAGCCAGCTGCGCCAGGCGGCGTAACCGGCCGCGTCGCGCATGCGCACCAGGGAACCGCGTGGCTCAAGGGCCGCGTGTCGCGCCCGGGTCAGGCGCGAGCGGGTGCGGGCGCTCAAGAATTCGACGCTCCTTTCGAGCAGCGCGCGGGCGCGCCGCGCGAATTCCTCATTTTCAGGATCGATGTCGGTCACGACCAGAACTCCCCCAACGCGGACCGCAAGCTCTGGACGGCCCTGAAATAATGCGTCTTGACGCTGCCTGCGGAACAGCCCATGGCACGCGCGGTCGCCGCCACGTCCAGGCCTTC
>DATFUG010000346.1:0-7039 GCA_035261025.1 Steroidobacteraceae bacterium
CCGCAGGAGCGCGGTCCGCACCACGCTGACCCTGGGGGTACGCGGGCGCCGCTGACGGGCGTTCGGCTATCGGGCGATCACTCCTCGTGACAGTCCGGTCCGCGGGCAGACTGCGTCCGACGCTGCGCGGCTCCGGGCGAATTTCCAATGCGCTGGTGCTGAATGGAGTCTGGTGTGTGGCACCGGGCTCGGTACGCAGCAGGTTACGCGCCACGGGCTGGGCCGCGGTGAAGGTCTCGCGGGACACCTCGCTATAGGCCCCAGGCACGCTCTCGTTGGCGTAGCGGCGTTGAACGCGCGTCGCGTCCCCGCCTTGCCTGCGATCGATGTAGCGCTCGACGTTCTCGCGGCCGAGATGCGTGTTGCTGACGTTGGCGGCGCGCAGATAGTTGCGGCTCGCGTGGAACGGAGGTTCGTACACTTCGTTGTAGCCGAGCGGCACCCAACCGACACGCGGCGCATGCCGTGCATCTGCATCGGGGCGCATCCCGCCGCGCCAGGCGACCAGCGCGGGGGCGAACACCGGATGATGGATCTCGCGCATGCCGGGCGACCAGGCCCATCCGTGGCGCGCATGCACCCAGCGGCCGTAGTGGCAGGGCGCAAATCCCCACGGCTCGTTGTCGATCCAGGTCCAGCCCCAGGGGCCGATCCAGCTCCAGTAGCCGTATCGATAGGGCGCCCAGTCGACCATCACCAGCTGCGGCACCCAGATGGATCCGTAGTCCGGATCGACCTCCCAGTCGCCGTAGCCGTCCAGTTCCTCATAGCCGACGACTTCGCGGGACACATAGCGCGCGGCGCGCGAATCCTCTTCGCGACGATCGCGATCTTCGGCCCACAGATCGAGGCTGTCGGTGGCTCCGGCCTGCGCGATACGGATCGGCGAATCGTTGTCGGCGGCCAGTTCGGCACTCTCATCGCTGCGCACCAGTTGCGCGCCGCTGCGATTGCTGACTTCGGCGTGCCCGCTCCACACCGCCAGATAAGTGCGCTCATCGCGATCATCAACATCGACTCGGTAGCCGCCGGGCTGCAGCAGGGATACGAGGCCCTGCGGCGTCTCGATCTCGAAGCGCTCGTCGCTGTCCAGGTCGCGGATCCGGATGCTGAGGGACCCCGTGGTCACCCGCAGGCGTATCTGTCCGTCGTCGACGGAGAGGATCTGCAGGGCCGTGCCCGACCCGAGGCGCAGGGCCGTCGAGCCGATGTGCATCTCGGCGCGTGACCCGGATTCGACCCACAACCGGTCACCACCGGTCAGCGGCCGATTTACCAGCTGGTCAACCCAGTTGTCGGTGCCCGCGAGTTTCAGCTGGGCGTTGCCGTCGATGAGATTGACGTGCGCCACCCGCGCTGGTGGATCATCACTGTCCGCGTGAGCGGGACCGCCGGCGAGCAGCACGATGAGCGCCAGCGCGCCAGCGATGGAATAATTTGCAACTGATAGTCTTCGCAACATGGCCACTCCTTGAGCACGTTCAGCTCGCCAGCCGCATCTGATCTGACCCACGCTCCAGGCAATAGTGCCTTAAAACACTGCGCATTCCTGCACTGGAGGAGAATATTTTCGCGACGGCCGGGGTTCAGCCGCCGTTAAGGCGGCTGCCCGGGAGAAGCGCGCAATCACATTAAGTCCGTGTGATCAGTCTGCCGCCGGAGTCTGAAAGACGTAGATGTGTTTGAGGGCCGGGCTCGATCGCAGGGCGGCGACCGCGGCGGCGTTCGCGGCAGTGCCCGTTAGATTCAGCGTCTCGAGTTGCGTCAACGGCGCGAGAGCGCGCAGGCCGCCGGGCGTGATCGCCGTGTAGGATAGATCGAGCCTGCGCAGGTTCGTGAACCTCGCCAGGGAATTCAGCGCCGCATCGGAGATAGCGGTACGCGCGAGCTCCGCGTCGACAATGAAGGGACCGACGGGCGCAAGTCTGGAGACTGCGGCGTCGGTGGCTCGCCCCGGAAAACTGGCGGTGCGCAGGATCAGACCGTCGGTGGGGACCTGCGAGCGCGGCACCAGCTGAATGCCGAGCGAGGCTGCGAGTGCCGCGATCTGCTGCTGTTGCGGCCGGTAGTCGGGGGCGCTGGGCAGTTCGGGTCCCGGCATGGGGGCGGCGCCCGCAATCGCATCGCGTGGCAGCGAAGCGGAAGCACCCGCCGCGATCCACAGGTCGATGAGCTTGATGTCGGGCGCGGACAGGTGCGGCTTGCCCTCGGCCGGCATGGCGTTCTTGTCGCCGGCCGGCAGTGTGATGCGGCGGTGCAGCTCGCTGGCCGGCACGTTGCCGGCGACGATGACGGGCCCGTCCTTGCCACCGCGCATGATGGCCGCGTAGGTGCCGAGCCGCAGGCCTCCGCGGTGCTTCTCGGCACTGTGACACAGCAGGCAGTGGGCCCTGAGGATCGGCGCTATGCGGGCGCCGTAGAACGTCGCCGGGTCACCGTCGGGGGCTCCCTCCGCTGCGATCGCTGGCAGCCCGAACAGGCTCCGCAGGACCGGCGGCATGTGCTCCGTAAGATGCTCCTCGCCGTGCGCGAGCTGCCCGCCCCGATAGCCGGTCCAGGCCATGAGGCCGACCGTCGCGACCAGCGCAAGCGAGTAGAGCGTCCTGGAGTGGCCGCGCAGGATCCAGGTGATCCAGCAGGCCGCCGCGAGCGAGGCGCCACCCCACATGTGGCGCGTCACCAGTGCGCCTTCGTAGCCGCCACTCCAGGCCAGGAGCCAGCCCAGCAGGGGCGTGACGATCGCCGCGATGAGGGCGAGGCCGAGGACGAACGCCGCCGCCGAGCGGATGTACCGGCGCCGCTCGTTCGCACCGGCGAACTCCATCAGCGGCACCAGCAGCAGCAGCGCAATGGGCATATGCACCGCGAGCGGATGAAAGTGCCCGAAGAATTGTGCCAGTGAAGCGCGCTCGAGCCCGTCGGGTGGCGCCAGGATCAGCAGGCAGAACAGCGCCAGGATGGGCAGGAACGCGATGAGCGCCAGGCGAACGCGGGTGTTCATGTCAGCCCGCAGCGCGGTGGATTCCCCGCCGCCTCAAGCGAGCAGCTCGGTCACGACTCTTGCCGGTAGCACACCGGTCAGTTTCTGGTCGAGGCCCTGGAACCGGAAGGTGAGCTTCTCGTGATCAATGCCGAGCAGGTGCAGGATGGTCGCATTGAAGTCACGCACATGCACCGGGTCCGCGACGATGTTGTAGCTGAAGTCGTCGGTCTGGCCGTGGGCGTAGCCGGGTTTCGCGCCCCCGCCGGCCAGCCACATCGTGAAGCAGCGGGGATGATGATCACGCCCGTAGTTGTCCTTGGTGAGGCCGCCCTGGCTGTAAACCGTGCGGCCGAATTCCCCGCCCCAGATGACGAGCGTATCGTCGAGCAGGCCGCGGCGCTTGAGGTCGGTCACGAGCGCGTAGCAGCCGCGGTCGGTCGCGGCGCAGAGCTTGGGGAGATTCCCGACCACATTCTTGTGTACATCCCAGCCACGCTGGTAGATCTGCGTGAAGCGCACGCCGCGCTCGGCCATGCGTCGGGCCAGCAGGCAGTTGTAGGCAAAGGTTCCCGGGACTTTTGCCTCATCGCCATACAGGTCCCAGGTCGACTTCGGCTCATTGCCCGTGTTCGTCAGCTCCGGCACTGACGTCTGCATGCGAAAAGCCATCTCATACTGCTTGATGCGCGCATGCGTTTCGGGATCCCCGAACTCCTCATAGGTGAGCTGATTGACGGCGTTGACGCCATCGACCAGCCTCTTGCGCGTCTCGTGGCTCAGGCCAGCGGGGTCGTTGAGATAGAGCACCGGATCACCCTGCGAGCGGAACGCCACGCCGGCATGCTCGCTCGACAGAAATCCGCTGCCCCACAGACGCGGGGCGATCGGCTGGTTGTCGGCGCCGGGAACGAGGCGGGAGTTGAGGACCACAAAGGCCGGGAGGTTCTCGTTCATGTTGCCCAGCCCGAAAGACAGCCAGGCGCCGAGGCTGGGCTTGCCTGGCACCATGTTGCCGGTATTCATCAGCAAGATGGCCGGCTCATGATTGATGGCGTCGGTGTTGACGGTGTGAACCAGTGTCAGCTCATCGATCATCCGGCTCGTCCAGGGCAGCAGATCGCTGACCCAGCGGCCATTCGCGCCGTATTGAGCGAACTTCCAGTAGGACGGCGCAACGGGAAAGCGTGACTGTCCGGCCGTCATGCCGGTGAGGGCCTGCGAACCGCGCACGGAGTCAGGCAGATCCGAGTCGAATAAGGCTGCGAGCCTGGGTTTGTAATCCAGCAGGTCCATCTGTGGCGGCGCACCAGACATGAACAGCGAAATTGCACGCTTGGCGCGCGGCGCAATATTCGGCAACCCGAGGGTCTGGGCGCCCGCGGGTCCGGCCGCGCCTGCGGCGCCGAGCGCGGCCAGGCCCGCCCAGCCGAGCACTCCGCCCACCTGGCCGATGAAAAGCCTGCGGCTTGGTCTGTTGGCGCTCATGGGACTCCCTGCCTGCTACTTGTTGACGGTGGCGTCGAGGTTCATCGCGGCGCTCGCCACCAGCATCCACGGGGCCAGCTGCGGCGCGGGTATGTTGCGGTCCGGTCTGGATTCGCCCACGGCGATGAGCCGGGCCGCAGCACCGGCATCGCGCGCATAGGTCTTCTCAAACTCACCCAGCAGGCCTTCGAGCACCGTCTTCTCCTGCGGGCGCCACGGACGCGCGAGCAGCAACTCGCCCAGGTAATCGAGCCGGGCGTCGGTGGCCGCAGCGTGCGTCCAAACCCGTTCGCCCAGCCGGCGCGCGGCTTCCAGCCACTGCGGATCGTTCATCACCACCAATGCCTGGAGCGGCGTGTTGGTGCGTTGCCGGCGCGTGCAGGCGGCATCGCGGACCGGCGCGTCAAAGGTGTCCATGTTGGGCATGGTCGCCATGCGCTTCCAGAAGGTGTAGAGGCTGCGACGGTAGAGTGCCTCGCCGTGATCCTGCTTGTAGCTGGTGGTATCGCTGCTGGGAAAGCCACCCGCCTCCCATACCCCAGGCGGCTGGTAGGGCCTGACGCTCGGTCCGCCCATTTTCTCGACCAGCAGGCCACTGGCCGCGAGCGCGGTGTCGCGGAGCATCTCGGCGTCCATGCGGAAGCGCGGACCGCGGGCAAGCAGCCGGTTGCGGGGATCCTTCTCCAGGAGCTCTGGCGTGACCAGGGCCGACTGGCGATAGGTCGCCGACATCACCAGCTGCCGGTAGAAGCGCTTGACGTCCCAGCCATGCTCGCGAAAATCCACCGAGAGCCAGTCCAGCAGCTGCGGGTGAGAAGGCCGCGCCCCTACCGTGCCGAAATCCTCGGTCGTCTCCACCAGGCCGGTGCCGAACAGCTCCTGCCACATGCGGTTGATTGCCACGCGCGCCGTGAGGGGATTGGCTGCACTGACGGTCCACTCCGCCAGCCCACGCCGGTCGAGCGGCGCACCGGGCGGGAGCGGTGGCAGGAACTGCGGCACGCCGGGGCGCACGCGTTCGCGGCGTTGGCTGTAGATACCGCGATTCAGGACATCGGCGTACGCCAGTCCGGCACTCTCCTCGCTGACCAGCGCGAGGCCGCCGCCGGCCGAGAGCCGGTCCAGTCCGGCATTGAGCGCCGGCAGCTGCGCCACCAGCGCGCGCGTGATCGCGTCCCTCTGCGAGAAATAGAAATCACTGACGGCCTTGAACTCATCCTCGGTCCAGCTCGCCATCGGCCTGCGGACCACCTCGCTTACGTAGTCCTCGCGCGGCACCCGTGCCGCCTCTTCCGCACTGAGCGAGCGCCCGTAGTAGCGAAAATCCTGGTAGCGCGACTGGCGCAGTGGATTGGCCTCCGGGTACTGGCGTCCGAACTCCAGCGGCGCGGCGCTGCGAATCGTCCCCGCCAGCGTATCCTTCGCCACCTTGAGCGCCTGCGGCTGGCCATCGACATACAGTTTCACCCCGGCGGCGCGGCCCGAGCCGTCATAGGTCGCCAGCACGTGACTCCAATGGCCCCGCTCGAGCGCGAGCTCCTGCGTTGCGACGTCCAGGGCATTGCCGGGCCAGGCGTGCACGAGATGGAACTCCAGCCGGCCGCGAAAGAACGGCTTCTTGGGGTCTGGTTTCTGCTCGCTGAAGTACAGTTCCCATCCGCGACCCTGCTGCGCTGAATCGACGCGCGCCACGATCGCGCCGAAGTGCGCGCTCTCCGAGGATGCGGTCTCCAGGTACGGCATCAGCCAGGTGCCCACGGAGAACGGCTGAGTCGCTTCAACATCGCCGATTCCCGGCAGCTCCAGGCGCGTACTCGTATCCATGCGCATCGCGGGCCAGAACCAGGTGTCCTCGCCCCACACGGGCGCCCCGCCCGTCGCAGTCACGCTGCCCGGGCTCGCACCGGGCGCCGAGTTGCGGAACGCGGCGCCACGCTGCTCGTCAAAGCGCAATTGCAGTTGCAAACCGTCGGCGCTGACCGGCTGCGGCGCCTCTGCCGACTGCGCCAGCCAGTCCGCGATAAGCTCGCGGACCCGGGCGCGGCGCGCGTCGATCTCCCGCCGCACGATGCTGCGCGTGCTGAACGTCTGCTCGTAGGCGGCCCGGTTCTCCGGCGTGGGCAGGCGGACGAACGGCGGCCAATCGTTCCGGTCGTCATTCGAAGGATCTTCGCTGAGATTGTTGAAAAAGGCCGTGAGGCGGTAAAAATCGCGCTGCGTGAGCGGGTCGAACTTGTGATCGTGGCAGTTCGCGCAGCCTACCGTGAGCCCGAGGAAGGCCGCGCCGTAGGCCTCCGTTCGTTCACGCTTGTTGTTCACGCGCAGCTCCTCGACCAGGGTGCCGCCCTCGCCCGAACTGATGCCGGCGCGGATGAAGCCGGTTGCGACGAGCTGATCGGGGTTCTGTGCCGGCAGCAGGTCGCCGGCGAGCTGCTCGCGTACGAACTGGTCGTAGGGTTTGTTGGTGTTGTAGGCCCTGATCACGTAGTCGCGGTACGGCCAGATGCTCCGGAAATTGTCCAGGTGCAGCCCGTGGGTATCGCCGTAACGCGCCACATCGAGCCAGTAGCG
>DATFUG010000347.1:0-6163 GCA_035261025.1 Steroidobacteraceae bacterium
TCGGGAACCGAACGCGAGCGCCGTTCGGTCTTGATGCGCGAGGGCACGATTTTCTCGAACCACGACAAGGAGTCAGCCTTCGGCCAGTTCGGAGAGGCCGATCATAGCGGAATCGTCCGGCAGGCCGAACTCGGGCGGGTAATCGACCCGCCAGAGGTACAGGCCCTGGGCGGGAGCGGTCGCCTCGCCGGTGCTGCGCTGCCGGGACTGGAGCTGCTCGCCCGCCCGCTTAGGGGGCGCATCCCCGAGCCCGATAGCCACCAGAGTGCCGACGATGTTGCGCACCATGTGGTGCAGGAAGGCATTGGCGGTGATATCGACCTGGACCCAGTCATCGCGACGCTGGACGAGCAGGGATTCGACCCGCCGGACGGGCGAGCGCGCCTGGCACTCGGCCGCGCGGAAGGCGCTGAAGTCGTGCTCGCCGACCAGCAGGTCCGCCGCGCTTTGCATCCGCGCCGCCTCCAGCGGCCGGTGCACGCACCAGGCGCGACCGGCGGCCAGCGCCGAGCGCGCCGGGCGGTTGAGCAGCAGGTAGCGGTAGGATCGGCGCAGGGCTCCATAGCGCGCATGGAACGCCTCACTGACCGGTTGCACCCAGCGCAGGCTGACCGTCGCCGGCAGAGCGGCGTTGGCGCCGAGCAGCCAGCTGCGAGGGCTGCGTTGTGCGGTGGTATCAAAATGCGCCACCTGCGCCCGGGCATGGACGCCGGCGTCGGTGCGCCCTGCGCAGCTGAGCGCTATGGGCGCCGCGGCCACCTGGCTGAGGGCGGACTGCAGTGTTTCCTGGACCGAAATTGCTTGGGGCTGGAGCTGCCAGCCATGAAAGGCGCCCCCGTCGTACTCGACGCCGACGGCAATGCGTGCCATCCGGGCTTCAGCCCGGGAGTGAGTCGATGAGGCGGCGCGCCTCGGTTTTTTGCGAGGCTGATCCTTCGCTGAGGACCTCGTCCAGAATGCTGCGGGCGCCTTCCGGATCGCCCATGTCCATGTAGGCGCGGGCCAGGTCGAGCTTGGTGCCCACCTCGCTCATCGTCGCCGGCTCCGATTCGCTGACGGGTGCGTCGGACACCAGGCGCTGCGTCTTGGTAAATTCTCCGGAATCCCCGGCGCGGCCGCCCACATCCAGATCGAGCGAGCGCGCCGACCTGCCGGTGGATGCCAGCGGATCCAGATTCAGGTCCACCTCGCCCCCCCCCTGCTCCCGGAGCGCGGCAATCCGGCCGGTGAAATCCAGATTGCTGTCCACCGGCGGCATGATCGCCGTGACCTGCTGGGTCGGCGCGTGCAGCCCGGCGAGCTGCGTTTCGGCAGTCGCCGAAAAATCCTTGTCGGTAAAGAGCCAGGTGCCGCTCTCGCTGCTGCCCCTGCTCATGGCCGGCACTTCCGCCGTGTCACGCCCGGCATCGGCGTTCGCCAGCATCTGGCGCGTCTCGGCGTCCATCGATCGCAGCACGGTGGGAGCGGATTCCGGGCCCGCATCGGTGGCCTGGTGGGATCCGGTGTCGCCTGCGGACAGGTCCAGGCCCAGATCATCGAGCGCCAGCTCCGCGGTCTGCTCCGCGCCGGGGGTCAGGAAGCGCCCGGTCGATTCGAGCTTGTGGCGGATCGTCGGGTTATCCATGCCCGCGTGCTGCGGATTTTCCATGGTGGGAGAATCGGAAGCGCGTCCCTGCAATTCCATCGTCACGGTCTGCGAAACCGGCATTTCACGCGTCGATCCGGTGGATTCCGAACCGCGCGCCGGGTCATCGAGGACGAAGTCAACGCCCGTGTCACCGATCTGTCGCGACTCGCTCGTCGGTTCGGTGCCGCTCAGCGCCGCGCCGAGGTCCAGGTCCACCACATCCGCGGAGTGCCCGGTGGCCATCGAGGGTTCGCCCAGCAGGTCAAAGTCGACGCGGTTCTGGCCGCCCTCGAGGTTCAGGTCGACGCCACCGCTGGCGGCGCCCGCCAGCGCCCCGGCGCTCGCGAACAGGGCGTCATCGGGTGCGATCTGCCGTCCCATGATGACAATCTTTTCCCACTCGCCGCTCTGCGCCCGATCGCGGCTGGCCGCCAGCTCGCGCGCCAATTGCAGGAACTGGTCGCGATTGCCCCAGACAAAGAACACCTCGAGCAGCTTGACCTTCAGGTCGCGCCGCTCCGGCTCCCGCGAAATCGCAATGCGCACCAGATCGGCCGCCTGGTCGTACAGACCATAGGCCATGTGAAAGTCGGCTTCCGCCAGTGGATCGCCCTGGTCGATGGCCACCGCGGTATCACCCGACACCGTATCGTCCACGGCGACCTGCGGTGCGGCGTGCATCGCAGCCAGTTCCGCTTCGCCGATCTGCGGCGCCTGATGGGTGCCCGATTCTTCGACCACGAAGTTGGGCTCGTCACGGGAGTGCAGCGCGCGCATGGGTTGCGTCTCGGCCGGTCGGACGACCCGCGAGGGCGCTTCCATGGGCGGATTGGCCAGGTGGTCCAGCGTGCGATCGAATTCCTGCGACTGGCGTGCGCGCATCGCCCGCCAGCCCAGCAGCGCGGCGAACAACAGGGCGATGACCACCAGCGGCACGTACCAGTTATCCAGCAGCCAGTCGAGCCAGGAGCCCGATGCGGGCGCGGCCGGCGCGGTCTTGACCGCCACAATTGGCTTTTCCGCCGCTGCAGGCGCGGGCGGCGGCGCCTGCTCAGGGGCGGGGGCGGGCGCGGTCTCGGCCGCGGGTGTCGGGGTCGAGGAGGTCGGTGGCGGCGCGGGTTCGGCGGCGCCCTTGCCGCGATCGATCTGCGCCTGGAGGCGCGCCAGCTCGGCGTTTTTCAGGTCCAGCAGGCGCTGGGACTCGGTGAGTTGCGCCTGCAGCGTCGCGACCCGCTGCTGGAGCGCGGCCGCCGCGCTGCCGGAGCCACTGTTGGTGGCCTCGCTCGCCGGCTCCGCGGGCGCGACCAGATGCAACTGTGCGCCGCGCCCGCCGTGCGTGCCGGCCCAGCTCCGGTATTGGGAGTGGACCTCGGAGCTGGCCTCGCCCGGGCCTACCGCTGCCACGGCGGTCGCGTCCGGAATCGACAGCTGCGCGCCAGCACGCATCTCATTCATGTTGCCGCTGAAGGCCTGCGGATTGGCTTTGTACAGGGCCACCAGCGCCCGCTCGCGCTGGTTGTTGGGGAAATTGTGGGCCGCGATGGCCGAGAGGGTGTCGCCCCGCTGCACGAGATAGGTCCCGCCCGCCGGGGCAGGAGCCGCTACGGCAGAGGCCGAGGGCGCGGCGGGCGCTGCGGGCGCCGCGGCCGGCATCACGCCTCCCGCTTGTGCCTGCGGAGCGCTCGCCGGTGCGGTCGCTTCCGCCGCCCCACCGCCATTGGCGCCGGTGAAGGCGGGCGGATCGAGCAGCACGGTGTATTCGCGCACCAGCCGGCCACGCGCCCAGGTGGCTTCAATGAGCAGGGTCGCGAACGGTTCGGTCACGACCTCGGTCGAATGCACGCGCAAGACGTCGCGCCCATCGCTGCCCTTGGCCGGGACCAACGTCACGGTGCTGAGGTACGCGGGATAATCCAGGCCGTAGCGGGCAAAGCTGTCCCGGCTCGCCAGCGTGACTTTCAGCCCGGCCAGCTCGTCCGGGGTCGCGGCGAGGTCGATTTCGGCGTCCAGGGGCGCATTCAGGGCGGATTTGAGGTGAATGTCCCCCAGGCCCAGCGCCATTGCCGCGGCGGGTAACAGGCCCGCCAGCACGATCAAGCGCACGACATAACGCGAGGGCATCAATACTCCAAGTGGGTCATAAGAGTTGGTACTCTTTTAGAAAACAGCGGGTTGCGCCATTTTCCTTGGCCCTGTGGCTGTTCGCTCGGCAATATAACTTATAAGTACTCCCGGACCAAAATCTCCGCGATCTGGATGGCGTTGGTCGCGGCGCCCTTGCGCACGTTATCGCCCACGACCCAGAGATTAAGCCCGCGCTCATGGGACATATCCTCGCGAATGCGCCCTACATAAACCGTGTCGTGGTTCGCTGCTTCGTTAACTGCAGTGGGATAACCCCCCGGTTTCCGCTCATCCATCACACGGACCCCGGGTGCCCGGGCCAGAAGCGCTCGCGCCTCCGGCGCACTGATGCGCTTGCGGGTCTCGATGTGCACGGCTTCCGAGTGCCCATAGAACACCGGCACGCGCACCGCCGTGGCATTCACGCGGATCGTCTCGTCGCCGAGGATTTTCCGCGTTTCCCACAGCATCTTCATCTCTTCCTTGGTGTAGCCATTGTCCATGAACTTGTCGATCTGCGGCACACAGTTGAACGCGATCTGGGGCATCCCGCCGCTGGTTTCGATGGGCTGGCCATTGAGCAGCTTCGCGGTCTGGTCGGCCAGCTCCGCGACCTGCTTGCGCCCGGCCCCTGACACCGACTGGTAGGTGGCGACGTTGATGCGCTCAATGCCCACGGCGTCATGAATCGGCTTCAACGCGAGGAGCATCTGGATCGTGGAGCAATTCGGATTGGCGATGATGCCGCGATTGCGGTATTGCGCGATCGCCGCCGCGTTGACCTCAGGCACGACCAGCGGAATGTCGGGCTCATAGCGAAACTGCGAGGTGTTGTCGATGACGACGCAGCCGGCCGCCGACGCCTTCGGCGCATAGATTTCCGAGACCGCGCCACCGGCGGAAAAAAAGCCGAGCTGGACGCGCGAAAAATCGAACTGCGCCGCGTCGAGGACCGGCACCGCACGCCCCTTGAAGGTCACGCTCTTGCCCGCCGAGCGGTCGCTGGCGAGCGGGAAGACTTCCTGCACCGGGAATTTGCGCTCATCCAGCAGCGTCAGCAGCATCTCGCCGACCAGGCCGGTGGCGCCGAGCACCGCGACTTTCCAGTTCCCGCTCATCGACGCCGCTCGATGTCGGGCGTCGTGGGCTTCACCTCGGCGTTCTGCGCCCGATGCCGCAGGTAGTGATCCATGAGGACGATCGCCAGCATCGCCTCGCAAATCGGCGTCGCGCGCAGGCCGACGCACGGATCGTGCCGCCCGGTGGTGATCACTTCGACGGCGTTGCCCTCGCGGTCGATCGTGCGTCCGGGCACCTGGATGCTGGAGGTGGGCTTGAACGAGACCTGCACGAGCAGCGGCTGACCGGTGGAAATGCCGCCGAGCACTCCGCCGGCGTTGTTGCCGATGAAGCCAGCGGGCGTGAGCTCATCCCGATGCTCGCTCCCGCGTTGCGCCACCGAGGCCACACCCGCGCCGATTTCCACCGCCTTGACCGCGTTGATCCCCATCATCGCATGGGCGACGTCGGCATCCAGCCGGTCGAACACCGGCTCGCCTAAACCCGGCGGCAACCCTTCGGCACGCACCGTGATGCGCGCGCCCACGGAATCGCCCGCACTGCGCAGCTCCCACAGCAGCTTTTCGAGTTCCGGCAAGCGCGCCGGGTCCGGACAGAAGAAAGGATTTTCGTAGGCCGCCGCGGGCTGCACGGGCTCGATCTTCAGGGCACCGATCTGGCTGAGGTACCCAAAGATGCGCAGCTGCGCCCGCTCGGCCAGGTACTTGCGCGCGATCGCGCCGGCCGCGACGCGCATGACGGTCTCGCGCGCCGAGGAGCGGCCGCCACCGCGGTGATCGCGATGCCCGTACTTGTGCGCGTAGGTGTAGTCGGCATGGCCGGGCCGGAAGCGATCGGCGAGTTTGTCGTAGTCACGCGAGCGCGCGTCCGTATTTTCAATCAGCACGCCGATCGGTGTACCGGTGGTGCGGCCTTCGAATACGCCGGAGAGGATCCGTACGGCGTCGCCCTCGCGGCGCTGGCTCACAAAATGCGAGGTGCCGGTGCGGCGCCGGTCGACGTCGCGCTGCAGGTCGGCTTCGCTCAAGTCCAGGCCCGGCGGACAGCCATCGACGATGCAGCCCAGCGCAGGCCCGTGGCTCTCGCCAAAGGTCGTTACCGTAAACAGCCGCCCGATCGAATTGCCTGACATCAGCCTCGCTGCCCTTCACTCAACTGCTCGCGCGTGAGCAGGAACACTCCGCCCCCACCGCGCTCGAACTCCAGCCACGTGAACGGCAGGCGCGGAAACGAACGCCGGACGCGCCGCTCCGTGTTGCCCACTTCGACGACCAGGAGCCCCGTGGGCCGCAGAAATCGCGCCGCCTCGCGCAGGATCACGCGCACCGAATC
>DATFUG010000348.1:0-2508 GCA_035261025.1 Steroidobacteraceae bacterium
GCTGTGCACGTAGAACAGGCCGAGCAGCAGCAGCGCGATCGTCACCGAGATGCCGGCCAGCACCCGCCATTCCGGAATGCGCACGATCGGCGCGGTGAATTCGAACTTCACCTGCCGGTCGACGTCGAACACGCCCCAGTAGGCCCCGACGCCGCCTTCGCCCTCCGCCTTCCACGGCTGGTCGAAGGCCTCCATGATGTAGTAGCGGATCTTCTCGGTGTCGGCGCGCGCCAGGAACCGGCGCAGGAACAGCGCCTCGTTGGAGGCCGAGGCCACCGCATTGCCGCGCGTGCGGCCATCCGAGGGCCAGCCCACCTCGCCGATGATCACCTGCTTGTCCGGATAAGCCCGCTGCACACGCTGCAGGTCCTGGAAGGCTACGTCCACCGCGGCCTCGACATCGAGTCCTTCCCAGTACGGCAGCAGGTGCACGGCGAGGAAATCGCAGTGGCGCGCGAGCTGCGGGTACTTCAGCCAGGTGGCCCAGGTCTCGGCGGTGCCGACCGGCACGCTCACGGCCTGGCGCACGCGATCGATGTAGGCCGTCAGCTCCTCGAGAGGCAGGTCGGCGCGCAGCATCACTTCGTTGCCGACGAACACCCGCACCACGTTGCGGTAGGCCAGCGCCAGCGCGATGGCCTTGTCCACCTGCGCCTGGTCGGCGGCGCGGTCCTTGTCGAGCCAGGCGCCCACCGCGACGCTCATGCCATATTTCGCCGCCAGGCGCGGCACATCGCCGAGGCTCCCGCCGGTGCCGTAGGTCCGCACCGCAAAAACACGCCCGGCGAGGAGCTTCAGATCCTCGTCGATCTGCTCGCTGCTCGGATACTCGTTCTGCAGCGCATCCTGGTCCGCGCGGTACGGGGAGAAGGCCATGCCCTGCACCCGCTTCGGCCAGGGGACCTCGGTGTCCGGCCGGTTGGCCCAGGCCCACAGCGCAATGGTGGCCGCCGCGCAGACCGCGGCGACCAGGAACGCCGAAGGCCATTTCTTCGCCGCCATTCTCATCGGCGCAAGTTTACCCGCAAGCGCCGAAGCTGCCCTACACTTGAGCCATGCAACGCGTGATCGCAATAGCCAACCAGAAGGGCGGCGTCGGCAAGACCACCACGGCCGTGAATCTGGCCGCTTCGCTGGCGGCCACGCGCCGCCAGGTGCTGCTGATCGACCTGGATCCGCAGGGCAATGCCACCACCGGCTGCGGGGTCGACAAGTCCACCCTGGAGCGGGGCACCCTCGAGGTGCTGCTGGGCGAATGCACCGCGGCCGAGGCGGTGCTGCGCCTGCCCGAGGTCGACATGGCCCTGCTCCCGGCCAACCAGGACCTCACCGCCGCCGAGGTGCGCCTGCTCGCGCTCAGCTCCGGGCGGGAACTGCGCCTGCGCGAGGCGCTGGCCCCGATCCGCCGGGGGTACGAAGTCGTGCTGATCGACTGCCCGCCTTCGCTCAATATCCTCACCGTGAACGCGCTCGTGGCCGCCGACAGCGTGCTGGTGCCGATGCAGTGCGAGTTCTACGCTATGGAAGGCCTGTCCTCGCTGATGGCGACGATCGAGCAGATCCGTGCGACGGCCAACCCGGGACTGGAAATCGAGGGGATCCTGCGCACCATGTACGACCCCCGCAATAACCTCGCCACCGAGGTCGGCAGCCAGCTGCTGCAGCACTTCGGCGATAAGGTCTTTCGCACCGTGGTGCCGCGCAACGTGCGGCTGGCCGAGGCGCCCTCGTTCGGGCGGCCGGCGCTGCTTTACGATAAGGATTCGCGCGGCGCGCTGGCCTACCTGGCCCTCGCCGGCGAGATGCTGCGGCGGGAGGACAATGTGCAGGCCGGGGCCGTGTCATGACTCAGAAGAAACCGACACTGGGCCGCGGACTGGCGGACCTGCTCGGACAGGCGCGAGCGGTGGCGCCGCGCGCGCCGGGGGGCGCTGCGCCTACGGGCGCCGGGGCGGGCGCTTCCGCCAGCGGCGAGCAGCTCGTCCGCCTGCCGGTCGAACTGCTGCAGCGCGGCCGCTACCAGCCCCGCGCCGACATGCGCGAGGACAGCATGAGCGACCTGGCCGATTCCATCCGCCGCCAGGGCGTCATCCAGCCGATCCTGGTGCGGGCGCTCCCCGGATCGGGGAGCGGGGCTGAACAGCGCTACGAGATCATCGCTGGCGAGCGGCGCTGGCGCGCCGCCCAGCAGGCGGGGCTGAAGGAGATCCCGGCCATCATCCGGGCGGTGCCCGATGAGGCCGTGGTCGCCATGTCGCTGATCGAAAATATCCAGCGCGAGGATCTCAACCCGCTCGAGGAGGCCCGCGCCTTTGAGCGCCTGATTGCCGAGTTCGGCCTTACGCATCAAGAAGTTGCAGAATCTGTGGGCCGCTCGCGCGCCGCCGTGACCAACCTGCTGCGCCTGATCGAGCTGGCCCCGGAAGTCGGGGAAATGGTCGAGCGCCGTGAGCTCGACATGGGCCATGCCCGCGCGCTCCTCGGCCTTGAAAATCCGAGAAAGCAGAC
>DATFUG010000349.1:0-4697 GCA_035261025.1 Steroidobacteraceae bacterium
GTTCCAGCCCGCGCCCAGGAAGGCCGCTTCCAGCTCCTGGATGATCTTGCCGTTGCCGCGCACCGGACCGTCGAGCCGCTGCAGGTTGCAGTTGACCACGAACACGAGATTGTCGAGCTTCTCGCGCACCGGCATGGTCAGGGCACCCATCGATTCGGGCTCGTCCATCTCGCCATCGCCGCAGAAAGCCCAGACCTTGCGATCGGAGGGCGGCACCAGCCCGCGATGCTCCAGATAGCGGATGAATCGGGCCTGGTAGATCGCCATCATCGGCCCGAGTCCCATCGAGACAGTGGGGAACTGCCAGAAATCGGGCATCAGCCACGGGTGCGGATAGGAGCTCAGGCCACCCCCATCGACTTCCTGGCGGAAGCGGCGCAGCTGCTCTTCACTGAGCCGGCCCTCGAGGTAGGCACGCGCGTAAATGCCCGGAGAGGAGTGTCCCTGCAGGTACACCAGATCGCCGGGATGCTGCTCCGAGGGCGCACGCCAGAAATGATTGAATCCGACTTCATACAGCGTGGCGGAGGAGGCGTAGCTGGCGATATGCCCGCCGTACTCGGTGGACTTGCGATTGGCCAGGACGACCATCGCCATTGCGTTCCACCGGATCCAGGCTTCGATCCGGCGCTCGAGTTCGCGATTGCCCGGATATTGCGGCTGCTTGCCCACCGCGATGGTGTTGACGTAGGCGGTGTTGGGGCTGTAGGGCAGATGGGCGCCGGACCGGCGTGCATGCTCGACCATGCGGTCGATCAGGAAATGCGCGCGTTCCGGCCCGGCGGCACTGAGGACAGAATCGATCGACTCCAGCCATTCGCGGGTTTCGACCGGATCGAGATCACCGGCTGCGCTGTCTTGGGTCATGGCTAGTGAAAATACCTTGTAGGACGCTGTGTTAGGATGCAACCCGGACTCTAACCCGAGGTACTTTTTTGCCCCGCCGGCGAGGCCGGATGATCCGCATTATAGGCTGGCGGGTCAAGCCAACCCGCCCGCCTCGCAGGCCAATCGGATCATCATGCAAGAACTGACGATACGCCGTCCCGACGACTGGCACCTGCATCTGCGCGACGGCGCCGAGCTCAAGGCGGTGCTGCCCTTCACCGCGCAGCGCTTTGCGCGCGCCATGGTGATGCCGAACCTGAACCCGCCCGTCACCACGACCGCAGCCGCCCTCGCCTATCGGCAGCGAATCGTGAACGCTCTGCCCGCCGGCGCCCAGTTCACGCCGCTGATGAGCCTGTATCTCACCGATGCCACCACGGCGGCGGAGATCGACCGCGCCGCCGCCTCGGATGCCATCGCCGGCTGCAAGCTCTATCCGGCCGGTGCGACCACACACTCGGACTCCGGCGTGACGGATATCAGGCGCCTCGATGCGACCCTAGAGCGCATGAGCGAGCGCAGCCTGCCGCTGCAGGTGCACGGAGAAGTCACCGCGGCCGATGTCGACATCTTCGATCGCGAGGCCCGTTTCATCGACGATGTGCTGGCGCCGCTCCGGCAGCGCTGTCCGCAGCTGCGCGTAGTATTCGAACATGTGACCACGCGCACCGCCGTCGAATACGTATGCGATGCCGGGCCCGGTATCGCCGCGACGGTGACGCCACAGCACCTGCTGCTCAATCGCAATGCCCTGCTCGACCGCGGCATCCGCCCGCACCTGTATTGCCTGCCGGTGCTCAAGCGCGAGGCCGATCGGCAGGCCCTGCTGGCGGTCATCGCGCGCGGCGATCCGCGCTTTTTCCTGGGCACGGACAGCGCACCGCACAGCCGCCGCTCCAAGGAAGCCCCCTGTGGCTGCGCCGGGATCTTTTCCGCGCACGCCGGCATCGAGCTGTATGCCGGGATCTTCGAGCAGGCCGGCATGCTCGCGCGTCTCGAGGACTTCGCCGCCGGCTTCGGCGCCGACTTTTATGGCCTGCCGCGCAATCAGGGTACCCTGACGCTGCAGCGGCGCGGGTGGGCGCCCCCGGCGAGCTACCCCTTTGGCAAGGAGGAACTGGTGCCGTTCCGCGCCGGTGAGGCGATCGCCTGGATGTTGCGCCCGTGAACAATGATCAGGGCACCGGGCGCATGGCGCGCCGCTTTCGCGGCTTCCTGCCCGTGGTGGTGGACGTCGAGACGGGCGGATTCAACTGCCAGCGCGACGCCTTGCTGCAGATCGCTGCGGTCATGATCGACCTTGACGACGCGGGTCGGCTGGTGCGCGGTGCGACGCATTCCTATCACGTGAAGCCGTTCGAAGGCGCCAACATCGAAGCCGCGTCGCTCCAGGTGAACAAGATCGATCCCTGGCATCCGCTGCGCCCGGCGCTCGAGGAACGCGAGGTGCTGCAGCGCATATTCCGGGAAGTGCGCGCGGGCATGCAAAGCGCGGGCTGCAAGCGCGCGATCCTGGTCGGGCACAACGCCTGGTTTGATCTGTCCTTCCTGAACGCCGCGGTGGAGCGGAGCGGAGTGAAGCGCTGCCCCTTCCATCCCTTCTCAAGCTTCGATACGGCAACTCTCGCCGGTGCCGCCTTCGGGCAGACGGTGCTGGCCAAGGCGGCAACGATTGCCGGCCTGGGCTGGGACACCAGCTCGGCGCACTCCGCCACCTACGACGCGGAACGCACGGCGGAACTGTTCTGCACCATCTGCAACGAGCTCGCGGGAAGCTTCCAGTGGGCGGAAAACCGCGCTCGCACTTTGGGGTGGCACGAAAGCACAGCCGCCGTGCCGGACGGCGAAGCTGATGCCGTAGACGAGCCCTAGCGCCTCAGACGGTCGCCGCCGCGGCGCCCAGCGCACCCGCGGATTCCAGCAGGCTGCGCAATTCACCGTTCCGGTACATCTCCATGGCGATGTCACAGCCGCCGACCAGCTCGCCATTGATGAACAGCTGCGGATAGGTGGGCCAGTTCGAGTACTGCTTGAGCGCCTCACGCATCTCCGCGTCGTCGAAAATATTGACGGTGTGATATTTCGCTCCGAGCTTGCGCAGCGCGCCGGAGGTCTGGGCGGAAAAGCCGCATTGCGGAAAGTCCGGCGTTCCCTTCATGAACAGCACCACCGGGGCGCTCCCCAGTTCCTTGCGAATCCGTTCGACGACATCCATTGCTATTTCACCTTCAGTAAATTGTTCACGGCCGTGACGCCTGCAACTGTTCGCACCAGGCGCTCGGCACTGTTCCGTTCGGCGCTCGAAGCGACCAGGCCACGCAGCGTCACCGTACCGCCCTGCGCGCTCACCTCGAGCGCCTCCGCGCCGAGCGCTGCATCGGCCGCGATCCGGGATCGCACCGCGGCCGCCAGCGCGGCATCCGTACCCGCGCTGCTGCGGGCCCGCGTGTCTGCGGCAGTACCGCTGCGGGGCGAGCTGCCGATGACGGCGGCCACGCAGCCCGCCAGCAGCGCCAACGCTCCGACCATCGCAGCAGCGAAGCCCAGGCGGCGCATGAGGACTCCTGTCAGCTAACGTTGAATTATGAGGGGCGGTGCCCTATTCTTCAAACTCGCTGTATAAGCGACACATCAATCAAAACAATGACTTAGTGAGGCCCGGACCATGAACCCACTGAATTCCGTGCGCGGCTCCATCGTCACCGGCGTGATCGTCGCGCTGATCATCGCGTTTGCGATCCACCCCACCCAGTTTCACGAGCTCGGCCTGGCGCGCTGGCTGCACATCATGTCGGGCGTGATGTGGATCGGCCTGTTGTGGTATTTCAACGTGGTCCAGACCCCGGGCCTGGCGGCTGCCGCTGCCGACAAGGGAGGGCCTGGTGGTGCCGGGATCTCGAAATACATCGCTCCGCGCGCCCTGTTGTGGTTCCGCTGGGGCGCGGTGGCCACCTGGTTGACGGGCGCCTGGTATCTGGGCCGTGGCGCGAACTTCCTCAACGCCTTTACGTTCGGGCATTTCGGCGAGGACTACTACGGATTGGTCATCGGCACAGGCGCCTGGCTCGGCACCATCATGCTGTTCAACGTCTGGGTGCTGATCTGGCCGAACCAGAAGAAGATTCTGGGCCTGGTCCCCGCCACGGACGACGAGAAGGCGCGCGCCCGCAAGGTGGCAGCGATGGCCTCGCGCACCAATTTCGTTCTCTCGATTCCGATGCTGTTGTGCATGGCCTCGGCCGCGCACGGCCTGCCATTCTGAGGGTCACCGGCACGGCGCAGAACCTGGCGGGCGAGCTGCCCGGCGACCTGCCTGAGCAGGTGTCCCGCGCCCTGCGCGAGGACGTCGGTACGGGCGACGTGACGGCCCGGTTGATCGATGCACACGCAACGGCGCGCGCACGGGTGCGGTGCCGGGATGCGGCAGTGATCTGCGGCGCGGCCTGGTTCGACGAGACCTTCAGGCAGCTCGACCCGGCTGTACAGGTCCGGTGGCAGGTGCGTGACGGAGCGACCGTGGAGGCGGACACCGTATTGTGCGAGCTTGGCGGCCCTGCGCGCGGGCTATTGACGGGCGAGCGCACGGCGCTGAATTTCCTGCAGCTGCTGTCCGGCACCGCCACGGTCACGGCCCGCTACGTGGCGGCCGTGGCCGGCACCGGCTGCCGCATACTCGATACCCGCAAGACGCTGCCCGGACTGCGCACGGCGCAGAAATATGCCGTGCGCTGCGGCGGCGGGCAGAACCACCGCTTCGGCCTGTACGATCGCGTGCTGGTCAAGGAAAACCATATCGCCGCGGCCGGATC
>DATFUG010000350.1:0-4435 GCA_035261025.1 Steroidobacteraceae bacterium
GTTCGCCTTGAAGCGCTTGCTGAAATCGTCGCGCTCCAGCATGCGTGCCACCGTCGCGCGCGCGGCGATCTCGATCAGGCCCGCGGCGTTCATCGCCCCGAACCAGCGCGAATTAAAGTCGACGCGCGTCCGCGCGCGCTCGAGGATGCGGAAAATCTGCTGCTCGTAGGTGCGCGCGTTGGCCTGGATCTCCTCGGGCGTGAGCCGCGGACGCGTGGCGTTGCGGCCGCTTGGATCACCGATCATGCCGGTGAAGTCGCCGATCAGGAACGTGACCTCGTGACCGAACTGCTGGAACTGGCGCAGCTTGTTGATGAGCACCGTGTGCCCCAGATGCAGGTCCGGTGCGGTCGGATCGAATCCGGCCTTGATGCGCAGGGCCTCGCCCCGCTGGAGCTTTTTGTGCAGATCGGGGAGCGTCAGCACCTCGGCCGCTCCGCGCTGCAGCTCGGCCATCTGCTCGGCCACTGGTACGGTGATCTTCGCCATGAATTCCGCTCTGAACCCCCGGTTGGAACAGGCTCCATGGCCCTGCGCCAGCGCATTACTCTAGCAGCAAAGCGGCCGCCCAAGGCTGTAACACAGTGGCCGCGGCGCTGTGGCTACAATGAGGATTCCGACCCCGTGCGAGCGAGACTTGGATCAACCGCAATTCAGGGCCCCCCAGAACTTCATCAACCGCGAAATCGCGGCGCTGGAGTTCAACTCCCGCGTGCTGGCGCTGGCCAGGGACTCGCGCGTGCCGCTGCTGGAGCGGCTGCGGTTCCTGTGCATCTGTTCCTCCAACCTGGACGAATTCTTCGAGATCCGGGTATCCGGGCTCAAGCAACTGCTCGAGCTGGGCTCGACCCAGACCGCGCCGGACACCCTGAGCATCCCCGAGCAGCTCGCCGCGATCCATGAGCGCACGCTGCGGCTGATCGAGGATCAGTACGGCGTGCTGAACGGCATGCTGCTCGGTGAGCTGCACTCCGCGGGCATCGAGCTGCTGGCCGGCACGGTCTGGGACGCCGAGACCCACGCCTGGCTCGAGCAATACTTCGCCGCCGAGGTGGAACCGGTCTTGAGTCCCTTGGGGCTGGATCCGGCCCGGCCGTTTCCGCGCATCCAGAACAAGAGCCTCAATTTCATCGTCAAGCTCTCCGGCAAGGACGCCTTCGGGCGCGACGGCGCGCTGGCCGTGGTGCAGGCGCCGCGCTCGCTGCCCCGCATCGTGACACTACCCACCGAGAACGGCCGCCAGCGACTGGTCGCGCTGTCGACCATCGTCGAGGCGTTCGTGGCCCGCCTGTTCACCGGGATGCAGGTACTGGGGTGTTACCAGTTCCGCCTGACGCGCAACAGCGACCTGTTCGTCGACGACGAAGAGGTCGATGACCTGCGCCGCGCGCTCGAAGGTGAGCTCGCGCACCGCCGCTACGGCGCGGCGGTGCGGCTCGAGACTGCGGTCGACTGTCCGCAGGACATGGTCAATTACCTGCTGCAGCAGTTTGCACTCGAACCGCGCGACTGGTATTCGGTGCCGGGACCGGTGAATCTCAACCGCTTCTCGGCGATCTACGACCTGGTGGCACGGCCCGATCTCAAGTACACGCCCTTCACTCCGGGACTGGCTGAAGGGTTCAGTGGCGCGCACGACCTGTTCGATGCCATCCGCCAGCGCGACGTGCTGCTGCATCATCCGTTTCAGAGCTTCACGCCCCTGATGGACCTGCTGCGGCAGGCGGCGGCCGATCCGACGGTGCTGGCGATCAAGCAGACGCTGTACCGCACCGGGGATCGCTCGCCCATCGTCGACGCGCTGGTGGCGGCGGCGCAGGCCGGCAAGGACGTCACGGTCATCATCGAGCTGCGCGCCCGCTTCGACGAGGAAGCGAATATCGAGCTGTCGACGCGCCTGCAGGAGGCGGGCGCACACGTGATGTACGGCGTGGTCGGCTACAAGACGCACGCCAAGCTCATGCTGATCGTGCGCCGCGAGGCCGACGGCATCCGCCGCTACTGCCACCTGGGTACCGGCAACTATCACCCGGGGACGGCGCGCAGCTACACCGACTACGGCCTGTTCACCTGCGATGAGGCCATCGGCACCGACGTGCACGAGATCTTCCTGCAGCTGACCAGCCTGACGCAGACGCCGCGCCTGCGCCGGCTGCTGCAATCGCCCTTCACGCTGCACGAATCGCTGCAGGCGCTGATTGAGCGCGAGATCGCGCACGCCCGCGCCGGCAAGCGCGCGCGCGTGATCGCCAAGCTCAATGCGCTCGTCGATCCGCAGACCATCGAGAACCTCTACCGCGCCTCCAGCGCCGGCGTGCAGATCGACCTGATCGTGCGCGGCGTGTGCGCGCTGCGCCCCGGACTGCCCGGCATCTCGGATCACATCCAGGTGCGCTCGATCGTCGGGCGCTTCCTGGAGCACTCGCGGGCCTTCTGGTTCGAGAACGCCGGCCGGCCGCAGCTGTACCTGGCAAGCGCCGACTGGATGGAGCGCAATTTCTTCCGGCGCGTCGAAGTCGCCTTCCCCGTCACGCAGACACGGCTCCGTACGCGCATCCGCGCCGACCTCGAGTGCTACCTGACGGACACCAGCAACGCCTGGCTGCTGCAAAGCGACGGCAGTTACCTGCAGGCATCGACGCTGCCCGACGCGACCGCGGGCGCGGACGCGCAGGCGCAGCTGCTCGAGACCTACGCCGCGGCCGCGCGGTTGCCGGAATAGAGGCGCAGCTTCAGCCCCTGCACGCGCAGATTGTCAATTTCCAGCTGCAGGTCCTCCACTGAGAGCGGATGGTCCTTAAGCCAGCGTGCCGGAAAACGCAGTTCCAGCGTGCGCCCGCGTGCCGTCAGCTCCATCGGTGGCAACGCGGTGGTGGTGCGCCCGCGGTGCAGCAGGACCGCGAGCCGCAGCAGCATTATCAGATAGACCGCGCGCCGGTCCCAGGGTGGAATCAGATCTTCCACGCCGGCCAGTGAAAGCTTCTTGCGATGGGCGCCCACCAGCCGCGCCAGCAGCAACTGTTCCTCGCGCGCGAAGCCGGGCAGGTCCGCATTCTCCAGCAGGTAGGCGCCGTGGCGATGATAGCCGCTGTGCGCGACATCCAGGCCGATCTCGTGCAGGCGTGCCGCCCACTTCAGCGCCAGCTCCGCCTGCGGGTCGTCCAGATCCCAGCTGCCGGCGACCTGCCCGAGAAACTCGAGCGCCGTCGCCTCGACCCTGGCCGCCTGGTCGGCATCGACGTGGTAGCGCTGCAGCATTGAACTCACGGTGCGCTCGCGCGGATCCTCGTCGGTGAGCCGGCCGATCATGTCCTGCAGCAATCCATCGCGCAGCGCGCCGTCGGCCATGCGCAGCTGCTCGATGCCGAGCGACTTGAACAGCTCGCCGAGTATGGCCACGCCTCCCGGAAATACCGGCCGCCGCTCGTCCGTGAGCGATTTGTACCCCAGCTCACGGACGTTGCCGGCGCGCGCCATGTCCTCGAGGAGCCGCTCCAGACCGGCCGCGGTGACGCCGGCGCTTTGCGGATCCCGCTCCTGCAGGCACTCACCGATCGCGCGCACAGTGCCGGAGCTGCCGACGACCCGCTCCCAGCCGCGCTTGAGGAAGGCCGCCTGGACCGGCTCGATCTCCACGCGCGCGGCCAGGCGCGCGCGCTCCAGCCGCCGGGCTGAGAGTTTCCCTTCGGGAAAGAAGCGTAGGCTCATCGAGACGCAGCCGAGCTTCAGGCTCTCCAGCAGCTGGGGCTCATGGCCTTCACCGATCACGATCTCGGTGCTGCCGCCGCCGATGTCGATCACCAGGCGGCGGCCGGGTTCGGCCGGCAGCGTGTGCGCGACGCCCGAATAGATGAGCCGCGCCTCCTCCATGCCCGAGATGATTTCGATCGGGTGGCCGAGTGCGTCGCGGGCACGCTCGAGGAAGGCCTGTTTGCGCCGCGAGATACGCAGTGCGTTGGTGCCGACCACGCGCACGCTGCGTGCGTGCATGTCGCGCAGGCGCTGGCCGAAGCGCTCCAGGCAGGCCAGCGCGCGCGCGGCCACCTGCTTGTCGAGCCGGCCGTCGGGGCCGACGCCGGCGGCGAGGCACACCATCTCGCGCATCCGGTCGATGACCACGAGCTGGCCGTGCGAATAACGGGCGACAACGAGGTGAAAGCTGTTCGAACCCAGATCGACGGCCGCCAGCACGTCGGGCACAGTGCGGGCGGATCGACTCACGCAGGCTTCAGGCCGTGGTGAAGGAGGAGCCGCAACCGCAGGTCGTTGTCGCGTTCGGATTCCGGATCACGAACTGCGCGCCCTCGAGGCCATCGCGAAAATCGATCTCCGCGCCGCCGAGGTAATTGACGCTCATGGGATCGACCAGCAGCTTGACGCCCTGGTTCTCCACGCAGGTGTCGCCCTCCTGCACCTGCTCGTCGAACTCGAAGCC
>DATFUG010000351.1:0-5871 GCA_035261025.1 Steroidobacteraceae bacterium
TCCTGGGAGCCCGACTGCTGGTCCAGGCCATGCAGCGCGTCGGTGAGGCCGTGGACGGCGCCCCAGTCGGACATCACCCAGCCCGGGTAGCCCCAGGCGCCCTTGAGCACCTGGTTGAGCAGGTACTCGCTCGCGCAGGCGTGCACCTGGTTCACCTTGTTATAGGCGCACATGACCGCGCCGGGATGACCCTGCTCGATCGCAATCTGGAAGGCCAGCAGGTCGCTCTCGCGCGCCGCGGCGTCGCTGATGTTGGAGCTCACGACCTTGCGGCCCGTCTCCTGGCCGTTGAGCGCGAAATGCTTGACGGTCGAGATCACGTGCGTCGACTGGATGCCGCTGACCGCGGCGCCGGACATGAGCCCGGTGTGCAGCGGATCCTCGCCCAGATATTCGAAGGTGCGGCCGTTGCGCGGGTCGCGCATCAGGTTCATGCCCCCGGCCAGCAGGACGTTGAATCCCTTGGCGCGCGCTTCGCCACCGATCATCGCGCCGCCCGCGCGCATCAAGTCCGTGTTCCAGCTCGCGCCCATGGCCAGTGCGGACGGGAGCGCGGTCGCGCCGTCGTGCCGGCTGCCCAGCACCCAGGCGACACCCAGGCTGGCGTCGGTTTCCTTGAGCGCCGGAACCTCAAGTCGCGGGATGCCCGGAACGAATCCCGCGCCGATCACGGCACCAGGCGGGATCGGCGCAGGATCGGCGAACGGGAGGGCCATGACGCCCAAGGTCAGGATCGTCCGCTCTTCAGGCCGCATTTGCGCGACGACGGCCGCTGCGCGGGCGTCGGGATCATGAGGGTCCTGAGTGGCTGTTGTGGCTGCCGCGGGCAGCAACGCAAGCAGGGTAAGCAGCGGCGGCACCGGTCGGAGCATGTGATCGTGACCCCTTCGGATCGGAGGCTGTGGACACCGACTGTAGCGGATCCGATGGGGCCCGCAAAGCAGGGGCTTTACGCACAGATCCCGCGTTCTCTAAGCTACTATGCCAACACAGAGGTTCCACATGATGCAGCGCACGGTCGGGGCGACACTCCAGCTCGTCCTTATGGGCGGACTTGCCACGGTGGCCGCCGCCGCCAGCGATCTGGACGCGCTCCATCGCAGTATCGACAGGCTGGCCGATCAGGTCGAACCGCACGTGATCGCCAATCGCCGGTATATCCACCAGCACCCGGAGCTCTCCAATCGCGAGACCGAGACCGCGGCCTATGTCGCCGAGCACCTGCGCGCCCTGGGGCTCGAGGTGCGGACCGGCGTGGCGAAGACCGGTGTCGTCGCGGTCCTTCGCGGTGGCAAGCCTGGACCGGTCGTGGCGCTGCGCTCCGAGCTGGATGCCCTGCCGGTGACCGAGGAGGTGGATCTGCCCTTCAAATCCACGGTACGCACCCTCTATGAAGGCAAGGAGGTCGGCGTCATGCACGCCTGCGGGCATGACGCGCACATGGGCATGCTGCTGGGCGTGGCGGAGATTTTCTCGAAGCTGCGGCCGCAATTGCACGGCACTGTGAAGTTCATCTTTCAGCCGGCCGAAGAGGGCGCGCCCTCCGGCGAAGAGGGTGGAGCGGCCTTGATGGTGAAGGAAGGCGTGCTGAGCGATGAGCCGAAACCGGAAGTCATCTTCGGCCTGCACGCCTGGACCGTCTTCGAAGCTGGGCAGATTGCCTGGCGCTCCGGCGGGCTGATGGCCGGGGCCGACGACCTGAGAATCGTGGTGCACGGCCATTCGACGCACGGCGCGATGCCCTGGAATGGCGTGGATCCGATCGTCGTGGCCGCGCAGATCGTGCTGGGCCTGCAGACGATCGCCAGCCGGCAGATGGACGTCACCAAGGCGCCGCTGATCATCACCATCGGCAAGATCGACGGCGGCGTGCGATCCAACATCATTCCGGATGCCGTTACGATGCTCGGCACCATACGGACCCTGGATCCGAAGATGCACGACGGTGTGATCGAGCGCGTGCGCCGCACGGCCGAGAGCATCGCCGCGGCCTCGGGCGCCACGGCCGAAGTCACGATCGGCGCGGACGTGGCCGACCCCGTGACCTACAACGATCCGGCGCTCATGGCCCGCATGCTGCCGACGCTGGCGCGTGTCGCCGGCCCGGGCGGCCTGGTCGAAACCACACCTTTTACGCCGAGCGAGGATTTTTCTGTCTATCAGCAGAAGATCCCCGGCATTTTCTTCTTTCTGGGCGTCCGCAAGCCGGGCGCGAGCATGGACGAGTATGCGCCCAATCATTCGCCACGCTTCAGGGTGGATGAGTCAGGCCTGAAACTCGGCGTACGCGCGCTCGCCAATCTGACCGTTGACTATCAGGCGCGGGCGCACTGAAGCCGATGCGCGGACTGCAACAGCTGTTCGACAACAACCGGGTGTGGGCGGAGCGCATCCGCCGGCAGGATCCGGATTTCTTCCGCAAGCTCTCGCAGCAGCAATCGCCCACCTATCTGTGGATCGGCTGCTCCGACAGCCGCGTGCCGGCCAATGAGATCGTCGGACTGCTGCCCGGCGAGCTGTTCGTCCATCGCAACGTCGCCAACCTGGTGGTGCACACGGATCTGAACTGCCTTTCGGTGATGCAGTTTGCGGTCGATGTGCTGCAGGTGCGTCACATCATCGTCTGCGGCCACTATGGCTGCAGCGGCGTGCGCGCGGCACTGCGCGGCGACCGCATCGGCCTGAGCGACAACTGGCTGCGCCACGTGCAGGATGTGCGGCAGAAGCATCACGACCGCGTTGCGGCCGCGGGCAGCGAATCCGCGTCCGGCGATCGCCTCTGCGAGCTGAACGTCATTGAGCAGGTGGCGAACGTCTGCCAGACGACGATCGCCCGCGATGCCTGGGAACGCGGCCAGGAGCTGGCCGTGCATGGCTGGGTCTATGGCCTCAAGGACGGGCTGCTGCGTGATCTGGACACGACGGTGACTGGGGCACAGGTATCTGTCGACGTCTACCAGCGAGCGCTCACGGCCCTGAGCGGGGCCGGCGCAGGCACGCGATGATCCAGCACGGCCGCATGACGGCGCTGATGCCCGCGGACTTCGTGGTCTTTCTCATCGGCATGCGCATCAACAAGCCGCTGCAGATACACAAGTGGCTACCGGTGGCGCGCGCCATGCCGCGCATGATCCGGGAGCTGTATCGACGGCCGGAGCTCGGATTCATGCACGCCGAGGCCTGATTCGGACGCAGGAGCCTCCTGCTGCAATACTGGAAATCCCTGGAGCAGCTGCTGGCCTACGCGACCGGCAGTGAGGGCGCACACCTGCCGGCCTGGCGGGCGTTTAACAAAGCCGTGGGGGCCGATGGCTCGGTCGGCATCTGGCATGAAACCTACCGGATTGCCGCCGGTGGCTATGAGGTCTTCTACGGCAACATGCCGCCGTTCGGACTCGGACGCGCCGGAGTGCTGCAGCCGGCAACGGGACACCTGCACAGCGCCCTGGAGCGCATGCGGGCGGCGCGGCCGTCCTAGGACCCTGGCTCGCGGGCCGGATCGTCGGCCGGCAGCACATCGCAGGCCCAGTCCATGCGCTTCCACTTCGGCACGGGGACGGTTTTGCCGGCGTGCGGCACGAACTCCGAGGGCGCAATTTCCCGCATGCGGTGGATGTAGCGCGGGCAATTCGGGAACACCTGCTGCACCTCGACAGTCACCAGGAACTGCGCGCCAGGGTAAGCGGGCTCGAGGGCATCGGCCGGGACGATGCGGGCACTGCCCTGCACCCGCAGGCGCTGCGGCTGCTCAAAGTCGATGAACAGCAATCCGACCTGTGAAGTGGCCGCGACGTTGCCCATCGACAGGTACATGCCGTTGCCGTCGTAGTTCGGAAACACCAGGGTGTGCTCGTCCGGGGAACGCACGAATCCCGGATCGCCGCCCTTGTAGGAGCAGGTCGGTCGTCCGGCAGCATCGACGGTGGCGAGGAAGAACAGATCCCGGCCTGCGATGAAAGCCTGATCGTCAGCGCTCAGTTGCGCGCGGCACAGCCGCTGCTCGATACGGTCGGCGAGGCGTTCGGTGTCGAAGCGCCGCTGCAGAGCCCGATGCGACTCATCGTAGAGCTTCGACATGGTGCCCCCGCTCCCCTTCAGATCCGGTAGCGCAGTTTCACGAAGAACAGGCTGGAGGTGGTGTTGTCCGCTGCGCGCGCGAACTGGCTGGCCAGCGACTCGCTGCGATCGGTGAGCGAGCCATCGCCGCCCCGGCTGTAGACCACGAACAGGTCCGACAGGGGGTGAAACTCATATCGGTAACGCACTTGCACGCCCAGCGTGCTGACCGTGAAGTCGCTCGGCAACCCGCCGACCGCGACGGGCGTACCGTCCGGCGCCAGATCATAGGCCTGGAGCGCTTCGGCACCGAGGCCGATCCATTGCAGCTTGAAGCGCAGTTCCTGCCTGGAAGTCGGGTACCAGTTGAGATTGAGACTCGAGTCGAGCTCGTGGCGCCGGTAGGTTGCCACCTGGGGGCCCGCGGTCCAGATCAGCCAGTTCGGGCTGTCGTAGTAGTTGAGGTTGGCATCGACGCTCAGATTCTCGGTCAGGAACCATTTCGGAATGAACCTCAGTTCCTTCGTGAACTGCCCAAACCCCTGTTCCTTCAGGAAGGCGGTGATCTCGTAGCGGAATCGCCCGACAATGGCGCTGGTGAAATCGGCGCCCCAGTTGTGCCGCGCCGGCATGCGCAGGCTCCCGTTGCCTCGCGTCAACAGGTCGTCAAACCCCGGCCACTCATGAAAATAAAAGA
This sequence comes from Steroidobacteraceae bacterium, assembly GCA_035261025.1. Classification (GTDB taxonomy): domain Bacteria; phylum Pseudomonadota; class Gammaproteobacteria; order Steroidobacterales; family Steroidobacteraceae; genus FEN-1191. The sequence goes on from DATFUG010000351.1 coordinate 4,754, forward strand.
AGAGGCTCGATGAGCCGTTGCGCCACTGGTAGAACTTGTCGATCTCGGTAGTCGCCACCAGCCGTTCGCCGTGTGCGCTGTAGGGTACGTCCAGTCCGAGAAACCAGCTGCCGTTGTCGGCCCGCGATCCGGTGGGATAGTGGCGGATGAACAGCTGGCTCTCGCTCTGAAAGCGCATCAGATCGGTGCGCTGCTGGTAACCCAGGTCGTTGAAGTCCAGGTGCGGGTCGAACCAGGTCATGTGCAGCGTGTGCTGCCAGCGCCCGCCCGGCTGGTAGTCAAATTTTGCCCACGCCCCGTAGCCGCGGCTGCTCGTGCCGGCGGCCACGGAATTCACGTGGATATCGGACATCAGCGCCTGGGTCTCGAGCGAGATCCCGCTGCCGAGGCGCTGGTTGAAGTCCACGGCATGCACGTAGGCATCGCGACCCAGCGTGGGATGGAGCGTCGCGGTGCCCAGATACCCGAGGCTGAAACCCTCGTGCTCGTGGCGCCAGCGGCCGGCAAAGAACTGCCGCCCCTCCGCCTGCAGTGAATTCCTCTCCACGGCACTGAACAGGCCGTATTCTTCATCCCCCTGGATGCCGGTGTACTTGGCGGCCGCGAGCACATCGCTGGAAACTTCGGGGCCGGCGTCCGGTGCCGCACCGATGCGCCGCGTATTCACCAGATGGTCGCTGGTGGAGTTGTCACCCTGAACCGGATTGATGCGCAGATCGAACAGCTGCTGCCCCTGGGTGAAGAACGGGCGCTTCTCCTCGAAAAAGGTCTCGATCGCGGAGAAATTCACGACCAGGTTGTCGCTTTCGACCTGGCCGAAATCCGGATTCACGGCGGCGGAAACCTGATTGCGGCCGTTCGGCTTCCAGAACACGTCGAAGCCGGCGCGCCCCCTGGACACGCCGCTCAGCGTGTCGTGCGAAAACGATACGTAGGGGTACAGGTCGAGCGATGAAGTGGCGTAGCGCGGCACCTCGATGCGCTGGAAGTCGCGGACAAAGTTCGGTTCAAACAGCTCGATCGCCGGAAATGCGAAACGCTGTGCATCATGCTTGATGTAGCGGCCGGCGTAGACACCGATCGTGCGCTTGTTGCCGTTCACGGCACCTTCAGGCGCG
>DATFUG010000352.1:0-7627 GCA_035261025.1 Steroidobacteraceae bacterium
GGTCTCGAGGTCCGCTTGCGTGAGCGCGTAGCAGCCCTTGGCGGCGCGGCGCCGCGCCCGGGTGATGAGCCGGCAGAGCTCGGAGTAGGCGCGCTGGTCCGGCGCCAGCAGCACCAGCTGCAGGCCCTCGCTGCAACGAAACTCCGCGCCGACGATCAGTCGCAGGCGCCGGCCTTCAGGCAGGGCCCGCGCGGCCTCATGGGCCCGCACCACGCCGGCCATCGAACATTCGTCGGTCAGCGCGAGCGCGCGATAACCGAGCTCATGCGCGCGCGTCACCAGCTCGGCCGGATGCGAGGCGCCGCGCAGGAAGCTGAAGTTGCTGACGCAATGCAGTTCGGCATACGCGATCATGCCCACAGCCCATGCACGCACCACGCGCCGTTCCGCAGGTCATGAAACACCCATAACTGCGCGCCATCCGCGCCGCGGGCCAGGTAGTAATCGCGTGCGATATCGGCGCCATCCCACCAGCCGCTTTCAATGCGCTCCGGTCCGGCGAGCAGTTCCTGCGGCCTGTCGATGTGCAAAGGCTCCGGCAGCAGCCAGCAGGGGCGCACGGGCGCCGCTGCTCCCTCCGGCGCTGCGGCCGGCGCCGTGATCGATGCGGCGCTCAGGCGCCAGGCGCGCTCGGGACGGTGATCGGCGGCACCGCGCAGGGTCTGCACCGCGGACTCACCGAGGCGCGCGGCGAGCCGGTCGATCACCTGCTGGAGCTGCTCGGTGTGCTGTGCGGCGCGCGAAAACAGGTCGCTTTGCAGCACCTGGGGCTGCAGGAGCTCGTGGGCTTCGATGGCGAGTCCGTGGACCGCGGCGTCCAGGGTGCTCGCGGCGAGCCGCTCACGGGCCAGGGCCAGCAGCTGCGCGGCATCGCGGCCGGGGCGGGCGAGACCGATCTCAAGGCGCGTGGCGGCACGGCGGTGATGTTCGAGACACAGCGTATAGCGCTGCACGGCCCGATCGCGCGAGCGCAGGAATCCCTGCAGTCCCGCGAGCAGGCGTTGCAGCGGAAACAGGAGCGCGGTGGTGTCGGTGACCGGGTCCGCGAACTCACAGCGGCTGGCGAAACGCTGAGGCGGCCGTACCATGCGCAGGGGTTCGCGCGCTTCGCCGCACAGGCGCTGCAGGTACAGGCTGGCGCCGGGACCGAAGCGCTGCGCGATCGCGGCGGTGGGCAGCGCCAGCAATTCACCGATGCACTGCAGGCCGGCGTCCTGCAAGGCCGCGAGCGACTCGTCCGGCAGCGCCAGCAGCGTCAGCGGGAGCGGTGCGAGCTGTTGCCGCAGCTGGGTGCGCGTGGTCGCGACGGTGGCCAGCCCGGCACGCGCCAGGAGCGCCGCGCCCGCGGGCGTGGGCGCAGTGGCCAGCCGATGGGTGTAGCCGAGCGGGGCGAGATCGGCGGCGATGCGTTCACGCAAGGCGGCGTGACCGCCGAAGAGCCGGCTGCTCGCGCCGATCTCGATCCAGAGCGCGGGGCCGTGCCCGGCGCTATCAGCCGGGTCGATGCTGACCTGGCTGCTCCATTGCAGTGCCCACAGCGCCAGCAGCTCGAGCGCAGCCCGTTCAGCCTGCGGGCGGCCGCCGGCCGACGCTTCAGGCGCAAGCCGCGGCAGCAGGATGCACAACCAGAGCATGCGCGCGTCCGCCGCGGGCCTTCTGGATCTCGATGCGCAGCCCGGCATCCAGGGCCTGTAGCCGCAGTCGCAGCGCGGCGGGCGAGGGCTGTTGCGCCGCGGCCGGCGGACGATAAAGCAGGCCGCAGCTGCCGCCCGCTTCGGCCGCGAGCTGGAGGCGGCGTATGCGCCGCTCATCGAGCGCCGCAGGCCAGGCGAGTACCGCGCCGACGGCCGGGCAGCGCAACGCCTGCTCGGTGGCCCACAGGCGGGTCTGCGCATCGCGCGCCTGCACGAGCAGCAGGTGCTCGAGCGCGAGGCCATGGCGGGCGAGAGCGGGCGGGTAGGGCAGGCAGGGCGGTGCGATCCAGACGATGCACCGGCCCGCACTACTGAGCCGCGCGAGCGCCGGCAGGAGCAGCGAGAGCTCACCGATCCCCTGCGCATCCGGCATCAGCTCGGTGATCGCCCCTACCGGCCAGCCGCCGCCGGGCAACACGGCATCGAGTTGCGCGAAGCCCGTCGGCAACGCGATCGGCCCTGCCTCCTCGTCGGTTTGGCTGCTCCGGCACAGGCGCTCGAGCTGCAGGCGCAACTCGTCACGGCCCGGATGCGGCGCGCAGCGCAGCAGCTGCGCCGTCATGATTGACGTACCCGGGGCATCCCGCTGCGCACGAGTCCCACGATGAGGCCTTCGATCACGCACTGCTGCCGCCGCAGATCCACCTCGATGGGTTTGAAAGCCGCGTTGGCCGGTTCGAGCCGCAACAGGTGGCCGTTGCGGCGGTAATATTTCACGGTCGCTTCATCCCCCAGGCGCGCGACGACGATCTGGCCGTTGCTGACCTGCGCGGTGCGATGTACGGCGAGGATGTCGCGATCGTGGATGTCGGCATCGAGCATGCTCTGGCCATGCACGCGCAGCAGGAAATCGGCGCGCGGACGGAACAGCGCAGGATCGAGCAGCAGTTCGTCCTCGACGTTTCCGAGCGCCAGCGTCGGTACGCCCGCCGCAACCCGGCCATAGAGCGCGAGCCGGCGCGTGAGCGCGAAGGACGGTTGCAGCAGACGGATGCCGCGGGCGATGCCGGGTTCGAGGGCGATGAGCCCCTTGCCCGCGAGCGCGCGCAGGTGCTGATCGATGCCCTGGCGATTGCGCAGCCCCATCGCGCCGGCCAGATCGGCGCGGGTCGGCGGCCGTCCGTGACGGCGCAGGAACTGCTCGATCAGTTCCAGCATCTGACGCTGGCGTGGGCTGGGCTGGGTGCTCGCGGCATTCATGATGGATACCATACAATTGTCTGGTATCGATTGAAAGCCGGCCGATTCTCCGTGCTAGGCTTGCAGCCACGGTTCCTCCGTAAAAACAATGCTTAATACAAAAACTTATATCGCGCTGCTGCTGGCGACCCTCAGTGGGCCCTGCGCAGCCACGGTCTACGAGCTCAGCGATCCCGCCCAGAGCGTCCTGGGCGCTGATCAGAGCATCCAGACAGTCTACGAAGACACGCTCTACGATCTGGCGCGCCGCTACAGCCTGGGCTCAGAGGAACTGATTCGCGTCAACCCACTGCTCGACCCGTGGCTGCCGGGTGCCGGCAAGATCGTGCTGATTCCGGGCCGCCGCATCCTGCCCACCGGTCCGCGTGAAGGCATCGTCGTCAACATCGCCGAACACCGGCTCTACTATTACCCGAAGCCCAAGCGGCATCAGCCGCAGCAGGTGATCAGCTATCCGGTCAGCATCGGCAAGATGGACTGGCGCACGCCGCTGGGCGAGACGCAGGTGATCGCCAAGCAGATGAATCCCTGGTGGATCCCGACCGAGTCCGTACGCGCCGAGCACGCGCAGGACGGGGACATCCTGCCTGAGCGCGTGCCCCCGGGCCCCGACAATCCGCTGGGCGATCGCGCTTTGCGGCTGGCGGTGGGGAAGGGCACCTATCTGATTCACGGCACCAACAACCCGATCGCGGTCGGGCTCGCGGTGACGCACGGGTGCATCCGCATGTATCCGGAAGACATCGAGGCACTATTCGAGCAGGTGCAGGTGGGGACCAAGGTGCGCATCGTCAACGAGCCCGTCAAGGTGGCCTGGGTCGAGGGCGAACTGCTGCTCGAAGCGCATCCGCCGGTGGACGCCGAGGGGCAGAGTTACGAGCCGGACATCGACAAGTTCTCGGACCTGCTGCGCGAAGCGGTGGGTGATACGACCGTGGCCATACACTGGGATTACGCGCGCGAGGTGCTGGCACGCGCCGACGGAGTGCTCGCGACGGTGGGCCTGGCGGCGGACTTGCCGGAGCTCACTGCGCCGGCCACGCCGGGTGAGACACCGGCGGATGCGCCCACCGATACCACGGTGGAGCCTGCGGCAGAGGGCGCCGCCACTCCGCCCTGAGGCTATTTGCCGCCGCTCATCGGTCCAGGTAGGCCCGCCACGGCGCCCAGTAATACTTGCCCCAGCCTTCCGAGACGCCCGCGAAATCACTGTCCGCCACATTGACGTGGGTGAGTTCGATCCGCGCGCCGCCCTTCTCGGGCCAGAAACTAAGCACCAGCGTGGAATCGAGGTCACGGCGGGAAAATTTGGTCGACCGCCAGGACTGCACGATCAGGCGATTGGGGACCAGGTGCAGGACCGTGCCGCTCAGCGCTCCACCGAACGCCTTGAACGGCGCACCCACACGCGGCGCGATGGTGACGGCGCTGCCCGTAAAAGCGGCGTGCTGTTTGGGGTCGAGGTACATGCGGTAGAGCTTCGCGGCAGATGCCGGGAGGTGAACGGCCATCGTGACGGTCCGGGGCATGGGTGCGCTCCTCATTTTCTTTCAGACGCAAAGAATTGATCCAGGTCGGCACTGGCCGCGTTGTCCGCAAATCCGCCGAAGGTCCCGTGTTCCGCGAGCGTTTTTGCCGCGCGAATCAGCCCGCCCCAGGCGGCACGAGCGAGCGCGCCGCCGACGCTGACGCGCCGCACCCCGAGCGCAGCGATCGCGGACAACGTCAGATCGCTCGCCCATCCCACGAGCAGGTTCACCGGCTTGGGTGCGAGGCTCGCGACGAGCGCGGCAATGTGATCGCGGCTGCGCAGGCCGGGGGCGTAGAGGCAATCGGCGCCCGCGTTGGCGTAGGCCTTGAGGCGATCAATCGTGGCATCGAGATCCGGCCGTCCGGCAATGAATCCTTCCGAGCGGCCAATCAGCAGGGTATCGCCTCCACTCTTATCGATGGCGCGCCGCGCCGCGCGCATCCTGTCCACGGCGGTGCCGAGATCAAGCAGAGGGTTTTGCGGATCACCGCTCGAATCTTCGATGGACAGGCCCGCAACGCCCGTACCGACCGCGAGCCGGACGCTCTCCGCCACGCCGGCACTGTCCGTCGCGAAGCCGCCTTCGAAATCCGCATTGATCGGAATATCCGTCGCCTCCACCATGGCCGCGAGGTGTTGCAGCATGGCCTCGCGGGAGACGCCGTTGTCGGGCAGGGCCTGTGACCAGGCAAAGCCGGCACTGGTCGTCGCCAGCGCCTTGAAACCGAGGCTCTGCAAATATCGGGCACTGCCGGGGTCCCAGGGATTGGGCAACAGAAAGCAGCCGGACTCGTGCAGTCGCTGAAAGGTGCGTCGCTTGTCCGTGACGCTGGGACGTACTGGGATCATCCATCGCTCCCCGCTGAGTGTGTGCCCAATGGTGCGCCCGTTAGGGGCGCGCGCGCCACACGCTGGCCAGCCAGGGCTGCTGCTCGCGCGGCAGTCCGGCGGGGCGGTAGTAGTGCTCCAGCTCCAGAAATCCCGCCGCGGCGAGGTAGCGGCGCCAGGACTCAAGATCGTGGTAAGCCCCATACCGTCCGCGCGTCCAACCCTCCTGGTTGTCGCCATGGGGGTTGGAGCAAAACAGCACACCGTCGGGTCTCAACGCGGTGTGCAGTTGACGCAAGACGCGTGGTAGCGCCTGAGTCGGCACATGAAACAGCGAGGCGTTGGCGAAAATGCCGTCGAAATAGGCTGCCGGCAGATCCAGCTGCAGAAAGTCCTGCTCCCACACCTGACAACCGGAGTCGCTGCGCGCCATCGCAGCAAGACTGGCGGCGCCTTCCAGGCCGATCGCGACATGCCCCAGCGCTGAGAAAGAACTGAGATCTCGCCCCGGTCCACAGCCGAAATCCAGAATCGTAAACGGAGGGTCGCCCTCGAGGTGCCGCAACAGGGCGGCGATATTCTGGCTGACGTCGTGATGCTGTGTGCCGGCGCGGAACTCCTGCGCATGTTTCTCGTAGTGCGTGAGCGTTCGGGTCGCAATCTCGGCCAGTTCTTGTGGATATGAGGAAGCGCGCCGGGTCACGTGCGGATGATATGAGTGCTCTGTGGTATCCCCAAGGAGAGCTCGGTAGGGCTCATACGAAGGGCCGTGACGCAGGCCGCCTCCCTCCTCGTGTCTGTTTCTGGCTGCCACCCGGTACATGTCACGCGTCACATGTCACCGCTGCCCCAGAAAGTGCCGGGCCGATGCCCGGATCGTTTGTCCGGAAATCCAGGGGACCGATCCTGCGGTTTGGTCGCCTAGTTTTCAACCCATTGATATTGATATCATTTTTTCACCCGGATGGTTTGCCCCGGGGCGTCCCTCGAGACGGCGGCGTCATCGGGGGCGCAGTCTCTCGATGGTCGGCCGCCATAAGACGAGTTACGCAGGGCACCTTCTGGCTCCCGTCCTGTCGGAGTTGAATAGCGCCAAGAATCAGCTATAGTTCGCTCCCGAGCGAGGTCGCGATACGGTTTAACTTCTTGATCCGCATGAATATTTCTTATAAATGCTATGTCAGAGCGCGATAGCGAGAATTTCGAAATAGACGAAGAATTCGTCGCCGAGGCTGAAGACAGCACCGACTACGACGGGCTGCTGGCGCGCGTCGACAAACGCGTGCGCTCCCAAGGCAAGAAGGGCAAGGCGGCCTGGAGCAAGCTCGAAGAGGTGCTGGCAGATCGCAAGCTCGAAAAGGACCTGCGCGAACTCTTCCACGACGAATAGCTTCCGGCAGCGGCGGCGCAGTCAGCCGACCCTGTCTGCTGGATTTCCATTTTCGAAAGCAGCGGACACCCGATGAACGCAAGGCCTGCGGCCGAATGGATCGTGCTCAAGTTCGGCGGCACGAGCGTTTCGTCGTTGGCGAACTGGCGCAACATCGCCAAGGTAGTTCGCGAGCGCGGCAGGCAGAACGCGCACGTGCTGGTGGTTCATTCAGCCGTCAGCGGCATCACCGATCGCCTGGAAAAGCTCCTCTCCGCGGCGCTGGCCGGCGAGCAGGCGGCCGTGCTGGAGGCGATTGAAGAGCGCCACCGGCAGTTGGCCGCAGAACTGGGCGTCGGCGCATCGGCGGCGCTCGAACTGATCTTTGCAGAACTGCGGCAGGTCATCGCCAGCATCATCCTCATGGGCGAGGTGAGCGACCGCACCCGCGCGCGTGTGATGGCCAGTGGCGAACTCATGGCCACCGAGATCGGCGCGCGTTTCCTGCGCGCCGAGGGGATTGACTGCCGCTGGTGGGATGCCCGGCAGGGGCTGCGATCCGAGCCGCGCGCCAACGCCACGGCGGCGGCCCATTTTCTGTCCGCGACCTGTGACTTTTCCGCCGACGAGTCCCTGCGCGAGCAGCTCGAGTCGCTCGCGCCGGTGGTGCTCACGCAGGGGTTCATCGCCAGCAATGCCACCGGCGACACGGTGCTGCTGGGCCGTGGCGGCTCCGACACCTCGGGAGCCTACCTGGCGGCCCGACTGCGCGCCTCGCGCCTCGAGATCTGGACCGACGTGGCCGGCATGTTCAGCGCCAATCCGCGCTCGACCCCCGCGGCGCGGCTGCTGCGCGCACTGCATTACGACGAAGCGCAGGAAATCGCGAGCAGTGGCGCCAAGGTGCTGCACCCGCGCTGCATTCTGCCGGCCCGGCAGGCGCAGATTCCGATCTGGATCTACGACACCCAGTCGCCGCACCTCGAAGGCACACATATCAGTGGC
>DATFUG010000353.1:0-4284 GCA_035261025.1 Steroidobacteraceae bacterium
CTGGATCCCCTCCGCGAGGATCCCGAGTTCATCGGGCTTGTGAAGGGACGATAGCGGCCGGGAGCGGCGCCCTGCCCTCGCAGGCCCAAGCGGCGCCGGAGGCGGTCCCACCTTTACGGACTGTGCTTATCGATTACCAGCCTGCGCGGCTCCGATTTGCCCGCGATGGCGCTGATTTCGCCATACAGATCACCGGGGCTGGCCGTGGGCGTGCCGGCCGCGGAAATGCGCGCGATCACCTGCACGGTTTGGCCAGCGCTCATGCCATGGCCGGCGAGCACCGAGTCGGTGGAGGAGAGCTCGACCTGCTGCGGGAACGTGGCGGAGAGCCGCTTGACGGCCAGCGGCGGGCCACCCTGGGGTGAGCGCACAAACACGAACATCGAGGTGCCGGCGGGCACGTGGCCCGCCAGGGACGCGGCGAGTAGCACCTGCAGATGAATGGCCGTGGCCGGATCGGGCCGGTGCTTGGCGATCTCGACATCGATGCCGGCAATCTGCTTGTCGAGAGCATCCATTACCGCAGGGGGCGGCGACAGATCGCGCAGGCTGGCAAAACGCGCGCGCGCGTTCTGCAGATCCCCGGCATTGAGCAGCGCGATCCCGGTGTAAAACAGCGCCTGCGGTGAATGCGGATCGAGCTGCAGCGCGCGATTGAACAGCTCAGTGGTTTGTGGTGTCTCGTTGCCGCCATTCTCGAACAGGATCGTTTCCCCCAGGCCGCTCAGGGCGGCCGCGCTGCTGCCATGGCTCAAGTGGTCCGCGTGCTGAAAACTGCGGCGCGCCAGCGGCCACTGCTGGATTTTCAGATAGGCGCCGCCGAGGTTCAGCCAGGCCGGCAGATCCTCAGGGTTGTCCACGGTGGCCTTGAGCAGCGGCCCGACGGATTCGTTCTCCGCGGCCGGCACGTCGCCCCACGGATAGTGGCTCCACAGCGGATAGAGCAGGAATGCCGCGACGATGACGAGCAGGCCGGCCACTGCCCCGGCGGGACGCTCCGCGGGGGCGGCGCCGCGGCGGGCGCGCAGTAGCGGTGCGGCGACGAACAGCGCCGCGCCAGCGGCGCACAGGGCCGCGCAGATGACAAAACCAATCATGCCGCGGGGGTTGCTTCGTCGTCGTCCGTGATGGGCAGGCTGGCGCGTTTTCGCATGACCCTGACGGCGATGCCGAATCCGGCGAGCAGCATGAGGGCGGGAGCGGCCCACAGCCAGGCGTTGTGCCAGTTCATGCGCGGGCGGAACAGGATGAATTCGCCATAGCGGGCCACGAGGTAATTGCGAATCTCCTCATCGCTCTTGCCCGCGAGCAGCATGTCGTGAATCTCGAGGCGCAGATCGGCCGCCAGAGGGACGTTGGAATCGGCCAGGGCCTCGTTCTGGCACTGCACGCAGCGCAGCTCGTGGGTCAGGTCCAGATAGCGCTGCTGCATGAGCGGATCGGGGAGCGGTGGCGTATTGTCCACGGCGAGCAGCGCCGTGCTCCACAAGGCAGCACTGAGAGCCGCCAGAGCCGCCAGTTGCTTAGCCCCCTTCACGTGCCCGCCTTGGCGCTCGCCGGCGTTCCGGCCGCCAGATGCGGCAGAAAGCGGTTGTTCCAGTCTTCCATCGTCATGGCCCCGATCAGTTTTTCCACGACGATGCCCTGCGGGTTGACGAGAAAACTTTCCGGCGCGCCGTACACGCCCCAGTCGATGGCGACCCGGCCGTCATGATCGGTGGCGACCACGGAGTAGGGATTGCCGAGTTGCGACAGCCAGTCCATCGCCACGGAGTCCTCATCCTTCCAGTCGATGCCGATGATGGGCACCCTCCCCTCAGCCTTGATCTGCAGGAGCGTGTCGTGCTCGACGCGGCATTGCGGGCACCAGGTGCCCCACACGTTTACCAGATGCCAGCCACCGAGGAGCGCCGTGTTTTCGAACTGCGCTGCGCTATTGGCCAGCTGCGGCAGCCGGAACTGCGGCGCCGATTTGCCCAGCAGAGGCGAGACGATTTCCTTCGAGCCGTTTTTCGGCGCGTTGTAGATGCCGACGGCCAGCACGATCACGAGCAGCGTAAAGACGCCCAGCGGCAGCAGAAAGCGCTTCATGGCTTCACCTGCGGACCGCCTTCGACCATGGCGGCGAACCGGTAGCGCCGGTCGAACAAGGTGGTGAGGCCCCCGAGCGCCATGATCGCGGCGCCCAGCCAGATGAAGCGGATCATCGGCCGGTACTGCAGCCGCAGGCTCCAGGAATCGTTGCCCACGTCCTCACCCAGCGCGGCCAGCAGATCGCGGTTCCACTTCGCGGCAATCGCCGCCTCGGTCATGACCGATCCCTGCACGAAATAGTGGCGTTTTTCCGGGCTCATTTCGGCGACGACCTTGCCGTTGCGGAACGCGGTCACGTGGCCCCGGAAGCCATCGAAATTCGGGCCCTCGATGGTCTCCCCGCCGTTGTAGCGGAACATGTAGTCGCCCACCTGATGGCTGGCGCCACGCGCCAGCGCCACGTCCAGCTCAATCGTATTGGCTTTGACGAAGGTGATGCCCAGGACGAAACACCCCAGGCCGATGTGCGCGATGGTCATGCCCAGCACGCTGGCCGGCAACGTCAGGCGCCGTCGGAGCCGATCGATCGGATCGATGAGGGAAGACAGGATGATCCAGAAGCCCACCACGGCGCCAACGGGTGTCAACAGCATGCCGCCGCCATAGAAACCATAGGTGACGGCCAGGCCGATCAGCAGCGCCGCGGCCAGCGCGCCCAGGATACGGCGCTTCGATTCTCCGAGCGCGCCGCGCCGCCAGCGCGAATGGATGCCGATCGAGACCAGCATGACCAGCGGGAGCGTGGGCACCAGGAAACTGGGATTGAAGTACGGCGGTCCCACCGACAAGGTCCCGAGCCTGAGCGTGTCCGCGATCAATGGTGCCAGAGTGCCGCCAAAGACGACGGCCGCCGCCACCACGAGCAGGATGTTGTTGAACAGCAGGAAGGATTCCCGCGAGACGATCGCGAAGCCCGCGGAGGAGCCCAGCTTCGGCGCACGCCAGGCGAATAGCGTGAGCGCGCCCCCGATCATCAATGCCAGGAAACTGAGAATGAAAATCCCGCGTGCCGGGTCGGAGGCAAAGGAATGCACGGACACCAGCACGCCCGAGCGCACCAGGAAGGTGCCCAGCAGGCTTAAGGAAAACACCCCCACGGACAACAGCAGCGTCCAGCTCTTGAACAGGCCCCGTTTGTCGGTGACCGCGAGTGAGTGAATGAGGGCCGTGCCCACCAACCAGGGCATGAAGGAAGCGTTCTCGACCGGATCCCAGAACCACCAGCCGCCCCAGCCCAGCTCGTAATAGGCCCACCAGCTGCCCAGCGCGATGCCACAGCTCAGGAACGCCCAGGCGATGATGGTCCAGGGCCGCTGCCAGCGCGCCCAGGCGTTATCGGTCCGCCCTTCCAGCATGGCCGCGCAGGCGAAGGCGAAGCTGACGCTCATGCCGACGTACCCGGTGTACAGGATCGGCGGATGGATCGCCATCGCGAAATCCTGCAGCAGCGGGTTCAGATCGTTCCCGTCGACGGCGGCCGGAACGAGGCGCTCGAAGGGGCTCGAGGTGGAGAGCAGAAACAGCAGGAAGCCGAAGCTGACGACGCCCAGCACGCCCAGCACACGCGCCGCGTAGGCCCGCGGCAGATGATCGGAGCGCAGCGCCACGGCGACCGTCCACAAGCCCAGCACACAGATCCACAGCAGGAGCGAGCCTTCGTGTGCACCCCACAGCGCCGAGATCCGATAGAAGAGCGGCAGCGCCGAGTTGGAATGCTCGGCGACGTATTTGACCGAAAAATCGTTCACGACGAAGGCGTGTACGAGCGTACCGGTGCCCAGGGCGAGAAAGAGGAACTGACCGGCGACTGCCGACGGTACCACCGCCAGCCAGCGCTCGCGCTTGAGTGCCGCGCCCGCAAGGCCAAAGAAGGCCTGCGCCGCGCTGAGCAGCAGCGCCAGGATCATGGCGAAATGACCGATCTCGATCAGCATCAGTTGGGCGCTCCTGCCTTGAGAGCCGCAGCCGCCTGCCCCTGCTTCAGGGAACGGGCCACTTCGGGCGGCATGTACTTCTCATCGTGCTTGGCGAGCACTTCATCGGCGACGAAGGTCCCCTGCGCATCCAGGCGGCCCAGCGCCACGACGCCCGCCCCTTCCTTGAACAGATCCGGCAGCACCTTGTCATAGGTCACCGGCACGTTGTGGGCGAAATCAGTGACGACGAATTTCACATCCAGTGAGCCCGCGG